>JAYVIK010000051.1:0-5790 GCA_043770265.1 Flavobacterium sp.
GTGGCACTTACCTCATTTTCCTGTAAAAAAGCAGATGCTGAAAATACGCCACAACCCGCTAAAGTTGTCAAAAAAGCGCCCGTTCGAAAAGCTCCCAAAACGGTTACCTATACTTTAGAAAACACCAAAGAATGGTTAAAAACAAACAAAGATTCCGCAAATCTGGAGATTGCTCTTGCTATAAACAGAACCGATAAAGCCTTTTTTACCAAAATGGATTCCGTGATTATTCCAAAAGATATGACTGGAGATATTTCGTTTTATTTGCCTTTTCCCGTAGAAGTTCCATATTTGGTGGACGTGGATAAAGTACTTTTTTTTTCGTATCCTACTCAAACTTTTGCAGCCTATGAAAACGGAATTTTGGCGTATACTGGCCCAACGAATATGGGTCGAAAAACAGCTCAAACGCCCACAGGATTGCTTTTCTGCAATTGGAAAGCCGAAGAAACAATCAGCACCGTTGACGATGAATGGAAATTATTATGGAATTTTAATATCGCAAACAAAGGCGGAATTGGGTTTCATCAATACGATTTACCGGGTTATCCTGCCTCACATTCGTGTTTGAGATTGCTAGAAAAAGACGCCAAATATTTATACGAATGGGCGGATCAATGGGTGTTGGTTGATGATGAAAACGTGAAATTCAAGGGAACACCGGTAATTGTTTTTGGAAGCTATCCTTTTGGCAAACCAAAACCTTGGTTGCAACTCGTTCAAAATCCAAAGGCCTTGACAATTTCTACAAGTGAAATCGAAAAAATTACTAAACCTTATTTAGAAACCATTTTGAAAGAACAAGAAAAAAAGACGAAATCTTAGAGAAAATGTACTAAAAAAATCGTCTAAAAAAATAGTACCACAAATTACATAAATTTGCACAAATTTTTTTCTTCTTTACTTCTATAGATTTTTAAAAAAACAACTAAAATTTGCGAAAATTCGTGTAATTTGTGGCTAAAAATTTAAGTTCGTTTGTCCTTAGAAATTTGATTTCCAAATAGCGTGTTTTTAAACTACTTTTGAGCATTCAATTTTTTTATGATGACTCAAATTAGTATTCTTGGTTGCGGTTGGTTGGGTTTGCCATTGGCGAAAGCCTTATTGGAAAATGGATTTTCGGTAAAGGGTTCGACGACTTCTGTTGAGAAACTTTCTGTTTTAGAAAACTCAGGAATTCAAGCTTATTTGATTCTCCTCACCCCAACCCTCTCCAAAGGAGAGGGGGAAGAAACTGGAAATCTTTGCGGGTTTCTAGAAAATTCTAAAATTTTGATTATCGATATTCCGCCCAAATTAAGAGGTGATTCAAAAGAAAATTTTGTTTCAAAGATTAAAAACGTGATTCCGTTTTTAGAAAAATCAACTGTAGAAAATGTGCTTTTTATTAGTTCGACATCGGTTTACGGCGAAGATAATTTGATTGTTACAGAGGAAACTAAATTAAACCCTGACACGGAAAGCGGCAAACAATTAGTGCAAACCGAGCAACTTTTACAAAGCAATCCGAATTTCAAAACCACCATTTTGCGTTTCGGCGGATTGATTGGCGAAGACCGACATCCGATAAAATTCTTAGCAGGAAGAACTAATATTGAAAACCCAAATGCTCCCATAAATCTGATTCATCAAGACGATTGCATTGGTATTATTCTGGAGATCCTTCGACAAGCTCAGAATGACAAATTAGAATGGAACGAAACCTTTAATGCGGCTGCTCCTTATCATCCAAGCCGAAAAGAATACTACACACATAAGGCTATCGAATTCAACTTACCTTTACCAGAATTTAATTCGGAAAACCTTACTTTTGGAAAAACAATTGCTAGTTCTAAAGTTGAAAAAGCTTTAGGATACACATTTGTAAAACCCAATTTATAAATTGAGAACTAAAATAAAAAACGCTTTTTCGACCAAGATTAATGCCATCGGATTGCCCATTTTGGCTTTGTGCTGGGTAAGTTTTTTTTGGGGAACCACTTGGTTGGCTTCAAAAGAAGGGGTAAAACAAATGCCGGCGCTACAACTTGCTGGTATCAGACAATTTATTGGCGGAATTTTATATGTTGGATTCTTTTTATATAAAAAAACACCTTGGCCAAAAGGCAAGCAATGGAAAACCATTTTTATTCTGAGCATTCTGAATTTTGTGTTAAGCAACGGTTTGAGCACTTGGGGCGTGAAATACATCAGCAGTGGTTTGGGTGCAATTATTGGCGCCATTTTCCCTTTGTGGATTGTATTAATTACCGTTTTTAGAGGCGAAAAAATTGCCCGTTTATCAATTCTGGGATTAGTAATAAGTTTTGGAGGGATCTGCGTTATTTTCTACGATCATCTAGCTGATTTTTTGAAACCAGATTTTAGATTTGGGATTTTTATTTCTTTAATTGCTACTTTTACTTGGGCTTTTGGAACGATGTACACCAGAAAAAAAGCGGCTAGTTTTAATCCTTATTTCAGTTTAGGATTGCAAATGCTGATTTCGAGCTGTATTACTTTGGCCTTTGTTGGCGCAACAGGAACAGGGGTAAACATTAGTTCGATTCCAGCAAATTCTTGGTGGGCGATTGGATATTTGGTAATCATCGGCTCAGTGCTTACATTTATAGCTTTTATCTATATGATTCAAAGGCTTCCGGCAGAAATAAACAGTATTTACGCTTACATTAATCCAATTGTAGCAATTTTATTGGGCACGATAATTTTTGGCGAACCCCTCACAATCGCAATTGCAATAGGAGGTGCAGTCACATTGTGCGGCTTGTATTTGGTTAATTATTCGATTCGGAAAGCTCGTATTTAGTTCTATTATAAACCAATTAATTTATCCATTATGAAAATGAAAAAAATTATTTTGATTCCTGTCCTTTTTTCGTTCTTAGCTTTTTATGCTCAAGAAAAGAAGAATCTTGTTGTTCCCAATGAAAATTTGATTGCCGAGAATATTGCTGAAATTCCAAAAGAACTGGCTAATCAGGTAAAAAAATACGCCGAATCTCGTGGTGCTTCATTGGCTGAAATTCATCCAACAAAAAACGAAATTATTATCAGCACTCGTTTTGGTTCTACTCCCCAGTTCCATCGTGTTTCGCAAGCAATGGGAGCTAGAACACAAATCACTTTTTTTGACGAACCTGTCAGTGGCGCTTCTTACGAACCAGTAAAAGGCGAATATCTTGTTTATTCTAAAGATATTGGCGGTAACGAATTTGGACAATTATACAAACTCGATTTAAAAACGCTGCAATCGACACTTTTAACAGATGGTGGCCGCTCTCAAAACGGCGGTGCAACTTGGCGTAAAGACGGAAAAGGTTTCTATTATTCTTCGACCAAACGAAATGGTGGAGATCGTGATATTTATTATATGGATCCCAATACTCCAAAATCGGATAAATTAATTCTGCAAGTAAAAGGCGGTGGATGGGGAATATCTGATATATCAAACGATGGTCAAAAATTATTAATTGCCGAGTACATTTCTGCTAATGAATCGCATATTTGGTTATTAGATACCGAAACTGGAAAATTATCTGAAGTTACGGATCGAAAATCGACTGGAATTATACAATCCGGCGCTTCCTTTTCGGATAAGAATGATGAAATTTGGTTGGTAACGGACAAGGATAATGAGTTCGAACGACTTGCTACAATGAATTTATCTACAAAAAAAGTAAACTATTACACTTCGAATATCCTTTGGAATGTTGAAAACTACAATTTATCGGAGGACAAAAAATCGATTGTTTTTATCACCAATGAAGCGGGTTTGAACAAGATGTATTTAATGAATGCCGTTGACAAAACATATTCGGCAGTAAAAAATATTCCGATAGGATTAATTGGAAGTGCGAATTTTACAAAAGACAAACAGTCTATATTCTTCACGCAATCAACCGCACAATCAGCATCGGACGTTTATAAACTAATCCTTAAAACCGGAGTTATTCAACGTTGGACAGAAAGCGAGTTGGGCGAAATGCAACAATCGGATATGTCTGTGCCAAAATTCATCGAATGGAAAAGTTTTGACAACCTTAAAATATCTGGTTTCTATTATCCAGCAGCTGCAAAATTCACTGGAAAAAGACCGGTTTTAATCAACATTCACGGTGGCCCAGAAGGACAATCGATGGCTTCGTTCTTAGGATCTAGTAATTATTACACCAATGAAATGGGCGTTGCGATAATTTATCCAAATGTTCGTGGCTCGTCAGGTTTTGGAAAAACTTTCATTGCAAAAGATAACGGTTTTTTAAGGGAAGATTCGGTTAAAGATATTGGCGAATTATTAGACTGGATTGCCCAACAACCCGAATTAGACAAAGACAAAATTATGATAATGGGCGGAAGTTATGGTGGTTATATGACATTGGCTACAGCCTATCATTATGCTGATAAAATCAAATGTTCCGTTGATATTGTTGGGATTTCCAACTTTAATACCTTTTTGAAAAACACTGAAGAATACAGAAGAGATTTGCGACGAGTGGAATATGGCGATGAGAGAATTCCGGAAATGGCAGCTTTTTTCGAAAAAATGGCGCCATTGAACAATATTGACAAAATCAAAAAACCACTATTTATTATTCAAGGTACGAATGACCCGAGAGTTCCCGTAACCGAAGCTACTCAGATGCGAGATAAATTAAAAGCAAACGGTAATGTGGTTTGGTACTTGGAGGCAAAAGACGAAGGTCACGGTTTCAGGAAAAAAGCCAATGTGGATTTTCAGCGATTAGCAGTAATTCGTTTTATGCAAGAGTATTTAATTAAATAACTCAAAAAAAATTCCCAAGCTCACACTTGGGAATTTTTATTTAAACTTTATCTACTACCAGATTTTCACACGTTTTTCTGAAGCAATGTACATTCCGTCTCCCGACTTAATGTCGAAAGCTTTATAGAACGAATCCACGTTTTGTAAAGGAACGTAAGCGCGATACATTCCTGGAGAATGCGGATCCGTTTTTACCAAATTTTTAATAGCTTCGTCACGCATTTTTGTTCTCCAAACCGTGGCCCAAGAAATAAAGAAACGTTGTTCTGCCGTATAACCGTCTATTAATCCAGGAGTTCCATTCTCTTTCAAATAGATTTGCAAACCATCGTAAGCGGCGTTTATTCCACCTAAATCACCAATGTTCTCGCCTAAAGTAAATTTTCCGTCAACGAAAGTTCCCGGTAATGGTTGCAAAGCGCTGTATTGCTCCGCAAGTGCTCCAGTCAAAGCTGCAAATTGTTTTTGGTCATCTGCTGTCCACCAATCTTTTAGGTTTCCATCAGCATCATAACGAGAACCCGAATCGTCGAATCCGTGAGAGATTTCGTGTCCGATTACGGCTCCAATTCCTCCATAATTTACCGCTTCGTCTGCTTGGTAATTGTAAAATGGCGGTTGCAAAATTGCTGCAGGAAACACAATTTCGTTATAAGAAGGATTGTAATACGCATTTACCGTTTGTGGTGACATTCCCCATTCGGTTTTATCAACAGGTTTGTAAAGTTTGGCTAGATCTTCTTTGTTTCTCCAACGAGAGATATTTAATGAATTTTCAAAATAAGTCCCTCCTTCTTCAGGACTTTTTAAAGTCAAAGCTGAAAAATCCTTCCATTTGTCGGGATACCCAATCTTAATTTGAGATTTGTGCAGTTTTGCAATGGCACTAACTCTTGTTTCTGCTGACATCCAAGGCAAATTATTGATTCGGTTTTCGAAAGCAATAAAAATATTCTTAATCATTTTCTCCGCTTTGACTTTGGCTTCAGCCGGAAATTTTTTCT
>JAYVIK010000052.1:0-2208 GCA_043770265.1 Flavobacterium sp.
GGGTAAGTATTATTTGTATTACCCGCATCGGGCCGATAGTACTAAAGTTTGGTCAATAGGTGTAGCAATTGCTAACAGTCCAGCTGGTCCTTTTAAAGACACGGGAAAACCCATGGAAGGAATTGGCGGAATGGATCCTAAAGTTTTTATTGATGATGATGGAACAGCTTATTTGTATTGCAATAATTCAAAAATTGCAAAATTGAAGCCCAATATGATTGAAATTGATGAAGCACCCCGTAAAATAGACTATGCTCCAAAGAATATTTTAGACGATCCTCTCCAACGCGTAGGCGAAGGACCTTATATGCACAAGAAAGATGGAATTTATTATTATTCCTATACAAATCCTAAAAACCCAACCTTTCAGGGGTTTTATAGTATGGCAAAAAATCCCTACGGTCCATTTGAGTGGAAAGGTGCTTTTGCTCCAGCGGTTCCTAATGCTCAAGATCACCATTCTATTATTGAGTTTAAGGGACAATGGTATTACTTTTACCATATCAACACACCACAAACAGAACTTGATGCTATGGGCTGGAAAGGAATCCGTCGCATTGCCTGCTTTGATAAATTCTACTATAACCCAGATGGAACGCTAAAAATGGTGGTTCCTACCACCAAGAAGAATAAAAACAATTCAGTTAAAATGTAAACTGATAATTCAAAATATTAAGTTGTACGTTAAACCTTCTGGCGTTTTATGTATCCTATTTTTAGTAAAAAAACATAAATAAAATAAATTTTTGATTATGAAATTAAAATTAATGCCAGTTATCGCAATGTTATTTGCAATAACCACTTTTGCCCAAGAAAAAAAGCCCAATATTGTAATGATTGCTGTCGATGATTTGAACGACTGGGTGGGCGTATTTGGTGGAAATCCACAGGTAAAAACTCCCAATATTGATAAATTGGCCCAAAAAGGTATGATTTTCCGCAATACCAGTTGCCCTGGACCGGTCTGTGGTCCTTCAAGATCTGGATTTCTTTCGGGTTTTATGCCTGAAAAAACTGGTGTTTATGGTAATGACCAAAATATGCTTAACTCAGAAGTCGTAAAAACTCACGCTACTTTACCTGAATATTTCTCAAAAAATGGTTATGTAACGATTTCGAGTGGAAAAATTTTCCATAAACACAATACACCAAATGGCGTGGATCACGGACAATGGGCATGGGATGTTTGGAGAGATGAAAAAGGACAAGAAAAAATAAATCCTGACAAGTATTACTCTAGAAATAAAGGAATTGTAAATGGTAAAAAAATCGAAAATGCACTCTATATGAAAGGTGGTGGTGCAGAGTTTGCTTTTGGCCCGACCTTAACTGGTAAAGAAACATCAAAAGACTACCTGACTGCAAAGTGGTTTGAAGCAAAACTTAAGGAAGATTACAATAAACCCTTCTTGATGGCAGTGGGAATTTCAAAACCTCACTTACCGTTTCATGTTCCGCAAGAGTACTTCGATATGTATGGTGTAGATACGCTGAAAATTGCCGATTATAAGATGGATGATTTAGACGATATATTGGATAAAGACGGTAAAAAAGTACACCAAGCTGAACCCGATTTTTTGTGGTCTAAGCATTATGGTGTCGAAAAAGAAGTAGCTAGAGCTTATATGGCGGCTATAAGTTATGCTGATGCGTGTATTGGAGTGGTGCTAGACGCCATAGAAAAAAGCAAATATGCCGACAACACGATTATAGTGTTATACGGAGATCACGGTTGGCATTTAGGGGAGAAATTAAGGTACCGTAAAGCCACTTTATGGAAAGAAGCAACCCAATTGCCGTTTGTTATGCACGTACCAGGCATGAACAAAAAACAGGAATGTTTTCGAAATATAAACCTAATGGACATGTATCCTACTTTTATTGATTTGTGTAATCTTCCAAAGAAAGAATTGGATGGAAAATCGTTTGCACCTCTTTTGAAAAATCCAAAGAAAGAATGGGGTCCTACCATTACGACTTCTGGTAAAGGAGAACATTCAGTGATGTCCGAGAAATGGCATTATATTGAAGGACGACATGGCACAGTAGAGCTTTATAATATCGAATCCGATCCAATGGAATGGGTCAACTTGAATACAAATATAAGCGCAGAGATTGTTGCAATTAAGAAAAAAATGAAGACTTATATACCCGTAAATGATGTTGACGAGTTGCCAAACGATACGAAAAAAGGATCGGAAAAAGAAG
>JAYVIK010000053.1:0-2208 GCA_043770265.1 Flavobacterium sp.
CCGTCACCAATGGATCGCAAGGAGGATGGGATATTTTTGGCTTAGAAAAAAGAATTACAAATTCTTCTGGGAATGTTTTGTTTGAATTGGAAGATCAAAACGCATTAGAACTCTATAAAAAATATCTAGGAGCAGAATCAGAAAATTTACCAGGATCGGCTCTTTTATACCCATTGTCAGTAATTATTCCTGGTGCCACTATACCAATTGTTCGTACCATCCTTTCTATTAATGAAGAAGAAAAAAGCATGACTTTTGCAGGTGATGTTCCTGTAGGTTCTACTGTAAGGTTTATGAAAGCAAATTTTGAAAAAATAACTAATGCAGCATCAGATGCCGCATTTCAAACTATTTCAAGCCGTATTGATAAACCAGGATTTGCATTATTGATAAGTTGCGTGGGAAGAAAACTTATTTTAGGTTCTAAAATAGACGAAGAAGTAAAAGCGGTAAACAATACATTTAATAATGAAACAATATTAGCAGGTTTTTATTCTTATGGAGAAATTTCTCCCTTCAATGAAGGCGGAGACTGCCAATTGCACAATCAAACAATGACGATTACATCATTTTATGAAGATTAATTATTAACTAAATAAAAAATTAACTATGTATGGCATTGTAAATACAGCGATTCAGGATCTTATTACAGAAAAATTTGGCAGGGATGCGTGGAATCAAGTAAAAGAAAAAAGTGGTGTTGATGTTGACTTTTTTTTAAGTAATGAACCCTACGATGATGATATAACGTATAAGTTGGCCGGTGCTGCTGCAGAAGTATTGAATATTTCTGTGGGCGATGTTTTACAGGCTTTTGGAGAATGGTGGATATTAAAAACGGGTAAAGAAAAATATGGTGGTTTAATGGAAGCTGGTGGAAATAATTTGAAAGAGTTTTTAGTAAATCTTCCTTCTTTTCATAATAGGATTATGTTGATGTATCCAAAATTGACACCACCTGAATTTAAAGTTAGTAATATAGAAGAAAATTCTATTGATGTTCATTACCATTCGAAACGGGAAGGTTTACAGGAATTTGTGAGAGGACTTCTTATAGGGTTGTCAAAAATGTATAAGGTTGATGTAAATATAGAATTAATACAAAGTCGTGATGATGGGAATACTCACGAAATATTTAAAGTAAATTGGTAAACTATGTCTAATCACTTTTCTTTCAACGAAGCGCAATTTAACCGTCTCTTTCCATTTTATATTTTAATTAATAAGGAATTGAAGGTTGTTGCTTTTGGAAAATCCATCAGTAAATTATGTAATTTACAAAAAGACCAAAATTTTAATCAGTTTTTCTCCATTCCACGACCGCATACGGCAGTAAATTCATTTGATGATTTAATCGCATTACAAAATCAATTGGTTATGTTGGAATTATTTTCTGATAAAAAATTGATGTTGAGAGGGCAGTTTGAATATAAAGAAGAAACAGCTGAAATGTTATTTTTAGGCTCACCATGGTTTAGCTCTATGGAAGAAGTTCTTGAAAATAAAATGGTAATTGATGATTTCGCAAAGAATGATTCGTTGATTGATTTGCTTCATTTAATGAAAACCATCGAAATTACAAATGAAGATTTAAATGGATTGGTATCCACTATTAATGAGCAAAAACATGAATTAAAGAAGGCGAATAAGGGGTTTTACGACATGGCTTTATTTCCTACACAAAACCCAGATCCCAATATAAGAATTAATTACGATGGAGATTTGTTGCAAAATAATCCCGCAGCTTCCAACCTGGATTTTATAGAATACGAAGGTAAAACCTATCGTAATGATTTGTTTTTTAAAATGATAACGTCTGGAATCGATAAAAAAACAAAAAGATGGAACCTTGAAGCGAGTTCTAATAACATCGATTATTCTTTTGATTGTGTAGCAATGCCAGAGGAAGGATATATAAATATTTACGGAAGAGATATTACCAATAAAAAATTAATTCAACAAGAATTAGAAAAGCTATCTCTAATTATACAAGAAACAATAAATGCTGTGATTATATCTGATTCTCACGGAAAAATAGAGTGGGTAAATAAAGCTTTCGAAAAAGTGACTGGCTTTGATTTATCTGAAGTTAAAGGCAAAAAACCAGGTGCTTTTTTGCAAGGAAAAGAAACCAATATGGAGAGTGTGGCCTATATGAGTCAACAGATTAAAAATTCGAAACCATTTAAGTGTGAAGTTTTTAATTAT
>JAYVIK010000054.1:0-5781 GCA_043770265.1 Flavobacterium sp.
CTTAAAGTTGAAATTGTGATTCTTCTATATTGGGTGGTGGCTGTTAAACCTGTTGGTGCATCATAGGTGGCTACTGTTGCTCCTGATATCGGACTCCAAGCGCTAAAAGGACTTACGGCACTTTCCCATCTGTAGGTAATTGTTCCATCTCCTGTTCCTGCTGTTGTGCTGGTAAAGGCCGCTGGATCACCTCCATTACAAATTGTTTGACTAGCCGAAATTGCTCCTGCAATTGGCGTTGCTTGTACCGTTATAGTAACTGGTGCAGTTGCAGCTGATTCACATGCTACACTATTTAAAGTTGAAATTGTGATTCTTCTATATTGGGTAGTGGCTGTTAAACCTGTTGGCGCATCATAGGTGGCTACTGTTGCTCCGGATATAGGACTCCAAGTGCTAAAAGGACTTACGGCACTTTCCCATCTGTAGGTAATTGTTCCATCTCCTGTTCCGGCTGTTGTGCTGGTAAAGACCGCTGGATCACCTCCATTACAAATTGTTTGACTAGCCGAAATTGCTCCTGCAGTTGGCGTTGCTTGTACCGTTACAGTTGTTGTAGCTGTTGCGTTAAAACAACCTCCTGTTCCTGCACTGGTATAGGTGATTGTGACTGTTCCACCGCCAACGCCAGTAACAACTCCTGTTGACGCATTAACTGTTGCTATTGCTGTATTTGATGATGACCAAGCACCACCAGCATTTCCATTTGACGTTAATGCTGTCGTTGATCCTTGACAAATATTTTGTGTGCCAGTTATTGTGCCTGCATTTGGATTATTGGTTACCGTAAAGGTTACATCTGAGGTTGTTGCTGGACAGCTTCCGCTCGCTGGAACTGTGTAACGAATTGTTACTGTCGTGTTTGCTGTTACGCTTTCCGCAGTATAGGTTGTACCTGAAATAGATCCTGTTCCTGCGAAAACCGTGTAGGTTCCGCCTGCTGGTGTGGCCGCTAACGTTTTGGTCGTACTCTCACAAATTGCGGCGGTGCTTGTTGATTGATTTGCTGATCCAAAGAATGGGTCTATAGTCACGGTAACAGGTACAATTTTTGAACAAGTACCATTATCCCCTTTTATATAATAAGTACCACTAGCAGCAACAGCTGCTGGGTTAGCTAAAACTGTAGTTGCAGATGCGTTAGAAAAATACGTATAGGTGAGCCCTGCAGCACTGCCGCTAGTAACAGCTGGCAAAGTTAAGTTTACTGTGCTTGGTGCACATACCGCCGCAGGATTTGTAGTGATAACAGTAGGTAATGGGTTAGCTGTAATTACTAAATTAGCGACCGTAGTTGTATTACACGGTGCTCCAATAAAAATACTACAAGACAGATTATTTTGTCCAAGTGCTAAATCACTATAATTAATAATTGGACTCTTCAAATTTTGATTCGCAGCAGTAATGCCAGGACCAGTCCATAAATAAGAAGTAGCACCTACAATATTTACATCTAATGCAACTGTACCTGAACTCAACTTACAAATGGTTGCGGGACTGGCTAGTCCAGCGGCACTTGGCGTTGGACCCGCTAAAACTCCTATTTGTACTGATTGGGTTATTACATTACCGCAACCATCCTTTATTCTAAAAAAATAAGTAGTATTGGTTAATCCTGAAAATATATTTGATGTTTGGTATGCTCCAAAAGTAGCTCCTCCATCTGTACTCAAGGCATATTCTAATACGTTATTTGGTGCAGGAGATACTGTTGAAGCTGTTATCTTTAACGTACCATCGGTAGCACCACTTGAACAAACAAAACCTCCAGTTTCAGCTGTAACGACTGTAATAGCATCTGCTGCGGTATACGTAACGGAAACAGGATTAAAAACTGTGCTTGATCCAGCTGCTCGTATAGCAAAAACATAGGTACCATAACTTAATCCATTGAACGGAAGACTTTGGGTTAAGGTACTCAAACCTCGAAATACGCCATTTGACGGGCCTCCTACGATTACAATTTCATAAAAACCAACATTTTCTACTAAACTGGTATTAGCAACAACGTTAAACCCACCACAAACAGGCGTAACAGACAAACTATCTAATACACCTTTAAAACCTGGCAAGGTTCTAGATAAAGTAATTACTCCGCAAGGTGATGTCACTTTAAATGTGTAAGTACCTGCTGGAAAAGCACCTGACAAAGGACCTGAAACGGCAAAAACACCACTAAATCCTCCATTATTAGCTCCCATTGTGTTAGTTGTTGTATACCCTATCATTGATGCGTTTGAACTCGAAACAACCTCGATAGTAACCACATCACCCGCTGTAAAATTTAAATTGTTGAATCGAATATTACCAGAGTTATAAACAGTTGAGTTTCTACCGCTATCAAAGACATCAACAGTTGGTGAAGTAAGTGGCATTGTGACATTAGTCGTGTTGTAATAACCTGATGTAACACCTAGATTATCCGCATATGCAATAGAATAAGTTGCACCTGGAGTAAGCGTAGTAGGTATAACTTGATTAATTGTACTATTTTGCACAAATGTTACTACGTCGCTAGGATTAGAGGTATTTGTATACGTAAAGGTAACAGGTAAACATATTTCGCTTGTTGCTGGACCGGCTACAGTCGCAGTTATAGTTGTACCACAAACACTATAACTGGGAGTGCCAGGAACGCTATAGGTAGTAGCAGGAACTAAATTTTTTGTATTACCACACTTATCGTAAACAACAATTTTTGGTGCACCTGCAAATGCTTCCGCAAATGAGGAAACGCCACCCACACCAGATATATTAGGCAATAATTTAGCTCCGACATTTGAAAATGAAAAATCAGGACCAGCAACATCAGGAAAACCATCTGCATTGATGTCTTGACCATAGCTCAACCCATTGAATTCTAATCGAAAAGTGAAATTTGGCGAATCTGAATTTGTCCAAGGTCCACCATTTTTAAGCGGATTTAAATTAGGGTTTGTCCCAGTACCTCCGCCGCCACCTATAATTATTAATTTAGTACAATCCCCAACTGTTTGACGCGTTAATCGTATGTTTTGCATAGTAACTTGACTAATAACTGCACCACCAAAATCAGAAATTGATGAAGAACCCAGAATCGTACTTCCACAAGCATCTGTAACAGTTATGGAATAACTCCCAATGGGTAATGCAGCATATGTATAGGTTAAAGCTGCTGTAGGAGCACTTGTTTCTAGTACTGCATTGGTCGCTGCATCTTTAATGCTATAAATATAGGGCGCTTTACCACCAGTACCAGTACCACTAGTAATAGTGGTTTGTAATTGTGCTGTCCCTAAAGTACCACAAGGAGTTGTTTTAGTTGGTGTAGTAGAAATCATGTTGTTATAACCATCTGAAACTAAAATTGAGGCACTAGTGAAGGTGGGACTTACCGCGTCTTGACGCGCTCTTATGACATAAGTACCATCTCCTAATCCGTTAAAAACGGAAATACCAGTAAATGATGTTGCATTTCCAGCCACCGGGGCTACAACTTGATTTGTCGTCACATTAA
Source organism: Flavobacterium sp. (assembly GCA_043770265.1). GTDB lineage: Bacteria > Bacteroidota > Bacteroidia > Flavobacteriales > Flavobacteriaceae > Flavobacterium. The sequence continues at coordinate 3,497 of JAYVIK010000054.1, forward strand.
ATAGCTGGTATTGCGGTGAAGTGCCTAGACCTACACTACTGGCGTTAATATTAGCGCTGTTCAAACAACCTGTGTTACTTGTGACGCCAGACACCGTTTGTGCCAGTACACTACTACTAATAAAACAAACAAATAACATTAAAAATAGCGTAATTTTCGATTTCATAATTTGGTTTTAAATAATTAATAACTCTTTTGTATTCGTACTCCTAATTTGATTTTTTTTGCAATCTAACAGATTGCATTTCAGCTGTCTGGATTTTGTAACCAGACCACAAATTCAAAACCAATTATTTGGTTCAAAATAATACTGCTGTGTTACTTTTAATTTTTAGTTAAAATAGACCTTACAAATATATTGATATTTATAATTAAAAACCTAATGTTTGGACTGAAATTATTTCATTTATTTTCGATAAAATACAAAAATCAACGTTAATAGGCAGGTTAAAAGCTTATAAACTAAGAAAATAGTACTAAAAAAAGCTTCAAAATGAAGCTGGTTTTTTGCGTTAAATTAACAATAATTGTTAACATTATCTTAAATATTATTTTCGATTAATGCTGCTGACCGTTGGCTAGCTCTTTTGTTATAGCTGCTTGATTATCAAATAAAAAAAAAACTTTGATAACTTTATACTTGCCTCAATTGCTACATCAAATTGCTCTTTCAGGCTCGGGTGCGGGATATAGATCGAGTACAATTAAGTGATTCCGTTGAGTAAAACCTGAATCATATTAGACTTTAGCGTTTTTTCGTTGATGTTTTTTTTCTTTCCGTACCAAAGATAAAGTGTTCGAAGTGTCGACAACATAGAGAAAATAATAACTTCAGGATTCAGGTTTTTGATTTCTTGATTTGTAATTCCTGCTGTTACTATTTTGCGAAAATTTTGCTCGTATTCTTCTCGCATTTTAAGAAAATAACTAAGATTTTCATTTTCGAGATGCATCCAATCGTTGTTTAGAGATGCGATTTCGTTGGAATTGCGAATGGCAATATCGATGTGGATTTCGATTATTCTCTCGAGCTTTTGTATCGATGTTTCACTAGAATTTACAATTATATTCATTTTATTGGTAAATTCTGCGGCAATTTCGATAATAATTAGAACCAAAATTTCTTGTTTGGACTTGATGTGGTTGTACAAACTTGCAGCTTTGATATCCAAGGCTTGTGCGATATCGCGCATTGTTACAGCCGAATAGCCTTTCTCTTTAAAAAGTTGTGCTGAGATGAAGATTATTTCCGATTTGCGACTTATTGTTTTCACCAAAAAAATTAATTATTGTAACCAAAACGTTTTAGCATGTTGGCATTGCTTCGCCAATTTTTATTGACTTTTACATATAATTCAATATGTATTTGTTTGCCAAAAAACTTTTCGAGATCGATTCTTGATTCCATACCTACCTTTTTGAGCGCCTCGCCTTTGTGTCCAATAATAATTCCTTTTTGGGTTTCACGCTCGACCATAATTAAAGAGCGAATTTTGATGATTTTTTCGTCTTCAAAAAATTCTTCGGTCACAATTTCTACAGAATATGGAATTTCTTTTGAATAATTTATTAATATTTTTTCACGAATGGTTTCATTTACAAAAAATCTTTCAGGTTTGTCTGTCAACTGATCTTTTGGATAATATGCTGGAGATTCAGGCAAAAGTTTAATAATCCTATCAAACACCTCTGGCACATTAAAATTTTGCAATGCTGATATCGGGAAAATTTCAGCATTGGGTACTTTCTCACTCCAAAATGCAACTTGTTTTTCAAGCGTTTCTTGATCAGAATTATCAATTTTATTTAACAATAATAAAACTGGGATTTCAGCATAAATAATTTTATTAAAAAACGATTCGTCTTTTAGGTCTTGTTCGCCAATCTCGACCATATAAATTAGAATATCTGCATCTTCAAAAGCTGATTTTACAAAATTCATCATCGATTGCTGCATCTCATATGCTGGTTTGATAATTCCGGGTGTGTCTGAAAGTATCAATTGAAAATCTTCACCGTTGACAATTCCGAGAATTCGGTGGCGTGTTGTTTGTGCTTTAGATGTGATAATCGACAGGCGCTCTCCTACAAAAGCATTCATCAAAGTTGATTTCCCAACGTTTGGGTTTCCGATAATGTTTACAAATCCTGCTTTGTGTGACATAATATGTTTTTATAAAAAAAGCTCCACTTGAGGTGGAGCTTTATAAATTTGGTAGCGGGAACAGGACTCGAACCTGTGACCTTCGGGTTATGAGCCCGACGAGCTGCCTACTGCTCTATCC
>JAYVIK010000055.1:0-5722 GCA_043770265.1 Flavobacterium sp.
CCCAACTTTTTTATGTGAGCCGTTTATTATTCTAATAATTATAAAAAATAACCTGAATTTAATCAGGCTATTTTTTAAATTTAAATGATCTAATTAATAAATTTATTACACTTTACAACTTTCAAAAAAGTATTAAAAGCTGTGTAATTTGATAAAAAAACACCATTTTACAAAAGTTCTATTATCGTTATTTTTTACTAATTTTAATTATCTTTTCTTTTTTGCTTTCACTTTTTGCTTTCAACAAATATATTCCTTGCGGTAAGTCTTGCATATCGATTTTAAAATTCAAACTGTTTGGCCTTAACTTACGAACGAGTTGACCATTCAAGTTGAATAGTTCTGCTTCACTAATTGCATCGTTCGATAGAATATTTACAGCAGAAAAAGTTGGATTAGGATAAGCAATAAAACTTAAATCATTATTAACATTTTTAACCGATAAATTTTGTTGCGCTTGAATAGCGATATTGTTAAATTGAACACGTTGCCCAATAGACTGAAACATATTATCTCCAGCAAATCGTATTCTGAACTGAAATGCAGCTTGGTTATTTGCAGCTGCAACTTGGTTTAGATTTACTTCTACGAGTGAATATCCAACTCCAATTGAAATACTAGGATTCGTAATACCAGTATTAACCCAATTAATTCCATCCCAATAATCAAAGAGGAGCGTGTTGGCAGCCCCGTCACTTTCAACTGCAAATGAAATTTTAATTTGTTGCAAACCTATCGTTGGAAATACAATCCGTACTATATTCTCTAGGTTTCCACTTTTGAAAGGCTGCTTGATTTGAATTCCTCTCATTATTCCACTATCATACGGCAAGCCATTATTTGCCACTGAAAAATAATTTAAAGGAGTTGGTGCATTTCTTCGCTCAAATGAAGCTAATCTCCAATTTATATTCGTTGCTGTAAAAGGATACCCTACCAAACAAGAGCTATATTGCAAAGTTGCTGTCGAATTATTATTTGAATAAGTCGAATTTAAATTTTGAAGAGGTAAATCGTTCGGAATAACGCTCGTTAAATGCCAGAAATAAACAACATTAAGACTGCTTGGATCTATAATGAAATTTGCCTGAATGTTCTTATCTCCTTCGGGAGTAAATGTGATTTCAGGGTTAGTTCCAGAGACATCGCCCGACCAATGTGAAAAAATGTACCCTTTTTTTGCTTTTGCAGTTAAAGTTATCGGTATGTTTCTAAAATAAATTCCAGTCCAAGGATAAGGATTTTCAACTATTCCAGGAGTAGCATTTGACACATCAATAGTATTTATTTTTACTATTCCTGCTAATGAATCTGAAACACCAAGAATTATATTTACATTATTTGGAATGTTAAAAAATGTTCGGATAGAATTTCGTTGCTCTACTGGGTGACTATTGCCATAAGCAATTAGATTTTGCTTATCTAATGTTGTGTAGAAATTTTTGGCAGGATTTCGATTTAAATTTTCATCTAAATAAGAAGCTACTTCATCAAAAACAGTATTTGTTACCTCCGAAAAATTATTGGAAGAAAATACAGAGTTAATTAAGTCTGCAAATCGGTTTATAAACCTGTTTTTAAAACTAGAATTAGCAAGAAGTTTAGTAAACATAATTTCGTTTGGCGAGTTAACTATTGTACCCCAATGCGCAAGCCAATCTTCATTTGTTTTTAATGCAGAGTCAAAATCTTTAACAGAAACCCGCCATTTTCCATCGCCATAACTTCCATTTTCTGGTATTTTTGCTTTCCAAAATGATCTTTCATAACCATTTGCTCCAGAATAAATTTGTAATACCATGTGGTCAATAAATGTAGTCATATCCAGACGGCTCGAGGCTTGAGCATAAAATGCATCATTAGCCATGTCATTATTGATAATATAATCTTGAAGGTTTTTGTAATCAAAATAATCAACCTCAAGCCCAACATCTAACCCACAATTGCTTCCTGCACATTTAACTATAGCAATATTATCTTTATCAAGATCGAAGTTATTGGCATAATGATGCTCATCCATTAAATCTCGCATGGCAGAAATTCCCCAATATTCTCCATTAAAAAAGTGAATTACCGGTTGCACCCTATTTACACCGTTATACACAGGTTGCATTAGTCTATTAAAAACCACATCATTAGCCACAGATCCTCCCGAGCCATCACCTCTTAATAAAATTTGTTTAAATTTATCGTTCGATAAATTTGGAGCATCAAAAATAGTCACATTAAAAAGGTTTTGTTTAAAATCACCTCTTTCTTCATAATCGGTATCAGCATAAAGGCGAAGACTTTTAATTACAAAAGTACGCGAATTATCACCGTGGATTCTATATCCAGCTTTCTGATTCAAAACAGAAACAGAATTTTTCAAAATTTCTACATTAACAGGATGTTCCCATATACCTCCGGTTCGTGCATAATTGTTCCATTCAGGTCTGTATGACTGATTATTATCAGGATTATTTTTACGCCAAGTGTCAAAATCTACTCCAGATGTGTAAGTTCCCTTATTGTAATCAAACAAATTATCTTCTTGTGTCTGCAAAGATACTATTGGAATATTGTAAGGGTTTCCGCCAGACCATACAAAATAGCTTCTTGAAACTGTTGCAGAACCCACACCGTTTACATAACTTTTTGCTTTCAAAACAGTTCCTTTTCTGACAGGAATTGGCGGTATGTAAATTAGATCTTGTCTACTGTTTTTTGTAGTTAATTTATCTGGAAGAGGTGACTTATCAAAAATATTAATTGGATTTGAATACTGAAAAGATCTATAACTTTCGGATAAAAAAGGTCCCGGAATTGCATTTACTTCAAAAGGATAAACATTTTTATATTGAAAATTTGTTCCATTTAAATTGTTGATGTTTGGTTCGGAACCATCCGTTGTATAAATAATTATTGCATTTGGATTGGGGTGAGAAATTGTTAAATTAAAAGGCGAAGTAAAAAAACCTGAATTTAGCGAAAATATTGGCGGGGCAAGCAATTCTGTTAAGCCAGTGCCTACATTAGAGGTATTTGGAGTTGGTTGATAAAAGTATTTAAATTCACCAATTCCGTTGGGTTGACGGCCAAAAGTTACATTTGGCGGTAGTGCAGTGGCTGGAACTGAATTTAATATAACTCCAGATGGATTAGTTAAAAAAATAGCGTCTGTTGCACTAAGTTTAAAATTGGTGTGGTAAGGTTGTCCTACAACTACTCTATTCTTGTCAGATGCCCAAATTGTCATATAAGAATTGGCATTTAGCGTAACATTCGGAAACGTCCATTTAAAAGGTAACAAAGGATCATCTGAAAGACCGAAACCATTTAAGTTAACATTTTCTGTGCCATAATTGTACAACTCTATCCAATCCTGACGGGTAGCATCTTCGTCTAAAATGGAAGTTGTGTTGGAAGACATTATCTCATTGATAGCAATTTGTTGAGCACGCATTAAAAATGAAAAGCAAAAACTGCACAATAAAATAAAACATTTTTTTTGGAAAAAAATTCTCATGGTCTATTAGTTATTTAATTATGTTTTGTAAAAGTAGTTAAGATTCAAAAATCAAATTATTTTATAACAAAGCGCCTCTTAGAAATGATGATGAAAAAAGTAGTAGCCATAATTTAATGTAACTAATAATTCAACATAAAAATATTTGCAGTAAATATACTTTAATTATGCAAATATTAAAATCTTATGTGCACCTACATCGATAAAGTAAACGTTATGACAGCATTAATATATAGCAAATACTCCAACTATTTCTTGAAATAATGCGTAATCCCCGAAGTTAAAAAATTGGATAAAAGGTGGAACGGCATATATAGTATGTACGAAGTCAATAGACTTCGCACAGCAGGAATTAGTTAAAATATGTTACGAAAATAAAATCATTTCTTTTTATTTTTTTTAGCAAGTTTTTTTAGCATCTCATCAATAGATAAATTATATTTAGTTGAAAAAACAAACCTATCGGTTTTTTGAGGATTTGTACGATCTTCATAAAAAACTGAAAATCCTAGAGTGTTTCCATATTTTAATTTGTAATCAGTTCCTAAATAGTATCGAATTCGGTTATATTTTAATTCAGGATTATCCCATTTAATAAATATTTCAGAAGAAAGATTTAAAGATAACTTGCTTTTTGGAATATCATAATCGACAGATAATCTTTGTCTAACAATTTGTGACGGCTCTCTAAATTCGTTCCAAAACTCTGTATCAAAATAAGGAGTACTAAACTGGTATCTCGTTCTAGACCTGATAATGAATCTACTAATTTTATAATCATATTTGAGAGAAGCAAAAAGTCTCTGATTATCTCCTTCGTAAGCGGTTAAAAATCGATAACCGGCTTCAATTGTCATTTTTTTATTAATCTTATATTCTCCAGCAAATTGAAAAACATTTGCTTGAAAAGTGGAAATATCTTTTTCTAGCGCATATCTATAATCCAAACCAGCCTTCCACTTTTTGTTTATTTTATAGTCTATTGAGGCAGCCAAACGAAGTTGTGTATCAGTGTTTTGGGCATATCCAAAAAAACTGATTAAAAAAAACAAAAAAAATAATTTCTTAATCGTTATCTGATGATGTTGGGATAGAATTTTCACTTTCTTTTGAAAAATAATACGCTTTTAGCAAAGCAGTATCCTTTAAATAATTAATAGATATAACTTCCACTTTATGAATTTCTAAGCCTGTTCTCTCAACCAAATCAGCTATTAATTCGTCTCTCAAACTTGGCTTTATAAGTCTTACATTATCGTATATTATTTCTTTTGCATTTTCATTATTTATAAAATTGAGTCGTTCTAAAAGAAATGCAAGGCTTAAAATAACAGCATTACACACAATAATTATTATAAATCCTTCACTTGAATTGGCAAGGGAATTTAACATTCCTAAAGCTACACAAATAAAGAAATAACCCATATCTTTTATGGAAACAACAATAGTCCTATACTTAATTATAGAGAAAATTGCAAATAGTCCAAATGCGAAACCTATCTTAATTTTTGCTGATCCCAATAGATAGCAAATCATGAAATTAATTATATTAAAAATCACAAAAGTGAAAATAAAATCCTTATTCCGATGCTTAGGATAATATATCAATCCTACTAAAATAGTAATTGCGATAACATCGATAATTGATCTTGTTCCAAAATCAAATAAATCAAAAATCGCTACTGTGGTTTCTTCTATATCCATATTCCTATAAAAAAAGATTGTATTTCTTTAAAATTGGTAAAAAATTGTTTTTTCTGATGCCGCTTTTAAGCGCAATAACTCCAAAAATATATTTACTAAAACTTTGTTCTCTAATATTGTTCTTTTTCAAAGTTTCTGTTACAATAGACCGGCAATTTGACTTCGATTGTTTGATTTCTAAAATATAAAATTCAGTGATAGATTTAGTGTTTTCGCTGTCAGAAAATTGAATATCATAATCTAATGTTATACGTTCAGCATTAAAATTATCCACAAAGGTAATTCGGTTGAATTTATTATTTAAAATCAAACATAAATCTGAAATTGGTTTACTACTGAGATTTTGGACAGTCCTTTGTTTAATTTCATCAATATCCGAAATTAAATCTGTAACACGTTCCCTTGTTTTAGCAGTTCGTTCTACATTTTGTTTTTGCTTAACTTCAAAAAAACAAATATTGGTTTCCAAATATTTACGACACCTTACTTTTATTCTATTTGAATAACCAT
>JAYVIK010000056.1:0-17204 GCA_043770265.1 Flavobacterium sp.
GCTTTCTCTGAATTTATCAATTCCAGAAGTTCCAGTACCAAAGATAGTTCCGCTATCCCAATCGGGTTCTTCATTCATTTCTATTGGCAATCCAGCATCTTTCCAAGCATCCATTCCAGCAATAACGCCATACAAAATACCTGATGAATTAAAATTTCGAAGTTCTAATTCTGTAAAGTATTGTAATGACAATTCCGTCGAAATTTCTGGTTTTCCAGCAATCTGACAAGAGAATTGTAATCGTTCCAATTCAGGATCATGCTTTATACCCGAAATCCCATTTTTTATGGCATTGGTAAACGCATCGAGCCCTACTCCATTTGGAGCGACAATACCGAGACCCGTAATTACGACACGTTTATTCATATAAAAATCAATTTCAATGGCAATAACAATTTCAATATTAGAAAATCAATTTAAATGGTGATTCATTATTTTAATCCAGTTTTAGCTCTCTCTCCTTTGGAGAGCGTTGGGGTGAGGGTCATACCTGCAATAGTTCCACTACAAACCACTTCCTCTTTTTCGTTTTTCATCACAACCTTGCATTTCAATTTACCAAATCTAAAATATATTTTCTCTGAAATTACCGTCACTTTTTCGTTTGGAAAAACAGGTTTTATAAACTCTATTTCACTAGAGGTTAAGGCAATTGAAGTGTTTTTATTAAATTCTTCATTCAATAAATAAATCCCCAAACAAACCAATCCAATTTGCGCCATAACTTCTATTAAAATTACTCCTGGAGTGATCGGATTATCTATGAAATGCCCTTTGTAAAAATCTAAATTTTCATCAAAAGTGTATGTTCCTTCCACTCCATTTTCGTCTATATGCAACAATTCATCCACAAACAAAAAAGGTTTGGAATACGGTAATTTTACTAAGATTTCTTGTTTTGTCATATTGTACATAATTCTCCTTTGGGGGTTAGGAGGCTTAAAACTGCAACAATACCTTTTGAGCCGAAAACCCTGGGCCAAAACTCAACATCAACCCTTTCTCACCTTTCTTCGGTTTAGCATCCATAATTCGTTCCAAAACATACAAAACAGTGGCGCTCGACATATTGCCATACAATCGCAATACTTCTTTGGTATCATTAATATTTTTGCCTAAATCTAAAAATAAACCTTCTACAGTTTGAACAATCTTTTTTCCGCCAGGGTGAAAAATCAAATGGTCTAAATCGTTTATAATTAGGTTATTCTTGTCTAAAAAAGGATTAATAATATTGGGGAAATGCGAAGCAATCGTTTCGGGAACATCAATATCCAAAATCATTTGTAAGCCTGAATTCGTGAGTTTGAAACCCATCAAATGTTCTGCTTCATAAAAATGATACATTTCTTCGTCCAGAATTTCAGGACCTTCGTCATCATTGTGCGACGAAAGCAATACACAAGCAGCTCCATCTCCAAAAATCGCTGCGCTAACAATGTTGGCCATCGTAAAATCATCTAATTGAAACGTAGCTGTTGGACTTTCTACAGCAATAACTGCGGCTCGTTTTCCGGGATTGGCTTTTAAAAAATTTTTGGCATAAATAATTCCTGAAATTCCTGCTGCACAACCCATTTCTGTTACTGGTAGCCGAACGATGTCTTGGCGTAATTTCAGTTTATTAATCAAATAAGCATCCAAAGAAGGAATCATAATTCCAGTGCAACTTACTGTGATAATATAGTCAAGATCTTCGGGTTTCCAAGAGGCTTTCTCCAAGGCTTTCCCCAAAACTTTCGTCCCCAAATCGATGACTTCACGAACGTAAATATCGTTTCTTTCTTCAAAGGAGGTATTTGTAAAAACCTCGATTGGATCCATAATGGAATAACGTTTGTCAACGGCTGCACCTTCAAATATCTTTTTTACTTTCCTAATGAATCGTTCCTCTTGTCCTTCAAGCCAAGCATCTAGGAATGGAATGATTTCATCCGTATTTCTAGAATACTTCGGTAATTGTTTGGAAACACATTTTATTTTTACACTCATATTTATAATAAAATTTTAATTCAATGGTAATTTCAATAGCAATATCAATGGCAATTTCAAAAAATCAAAAAAAATCAAAAAAAAGCAAAAAGAATCAAAAGAATCAAGAGAATCAAAAGAATCAAGAGAATCAAAAGAATCGAAAGAATCGAAAGAATCGAAAGAATTAAAAGAATCAAACCATTATTCTAATGGTATTTTTTACCGATGACAATAAGATTTCTCGCAATTTATTTCTTCTCTCTTTTAACTTCCCACTTCTACCTTCCCACTTCTAACTTCCCACTTTCTTAATGATCCATTGGTAACGAAACGCCCATTTCCATTGGATTTTATAGTTGGTTAAATTTAATTTCTTTGAAAACTGAATCAATTCTTCTTTTTTAAAACCTCTCAAAATGGATACCAATCCATCTTCTCTTGACATTGCATTTAATCGAAAGACAAAACATAAAACCTGAAATAATCGATAAGCCAAGGCACTTCTTTGCAAATCATTAATCACAATTCCTATTCTTGAATTGGTATTAAAAACAGTTAGTAATTGTAAAATTTCCACTTCTTTGAAATGATGTAACGTTAATGTGCACAATACTATATCATATTTTAACTCTGCAAAAGCTTTACCAAAAACATCTTCGCATTGATAACTAATATTTGAATAATCTGCTGATAATTTTCGAGCGTGATTAATGGTAAAATTATTAGCGTCAATTCCGATTAATCGAAAATTTAAATTGTTTTTTAAACCAAAATTGGCCAAAGTTCGTAACATATCTCCGTTTCCACAACCCACATCTACAATTGATATTTCTGTTGCCTTTGGAATTTTCAGAATCAATTCCTGAACGCCTTGTAAAGTTAGTTGGTTTCCGCCCAAGAGTTGGTTTATTTTGGCAATTTTATCCAAAGCTTCTCTCAAGACTTCACCTTCCATTGCAAAATCATCCATTATTTCCGACTCGTCCGATCTGTATTTTGTATTTATGAACATTTCAAGATTTTAAAATTATGGGCTTGCCGTGAGTTTTCTTTATTATCAAGGGTAATACAAATGGAAATATAGTTAATAATTGCATCAAAAAAGTAGTTAATTTTTCCTTTTGCAATATTTTAGACAAAAATCGACCTGTTGACAATCTGTTTTTGAAATTGGTATTCCATTCTTGGGTGTACTTTTCTTCCAGTTCTTTTCGAGAACTGATTTTATAGTCCAAATAATCGATAATCAATTCAGACGCAATCTTGGCACTATGAATCGCCATCGCCATTCCGTTGCCACACAAAGGATGAATTAATCCAGCAGTATCACCAATCATCAAAATATGGTTTTCGACAGCTTCTTTATTCTCAAAAGAAATCTGGCTTATAGTCAAAGGTTTATCAAAAATCAACACACAATTTTCAAAAATAGCTTTCAAATGTGGGTTTTTGTAAACAACTTTGGACTGAAATTCTTCAATGTTTTTGTTTTGCTTGAAAGTTTCGTAATCGACTAAGTAACAAATATTAATTTTATCATTTTCGACTTTAGAAACACCACAATAACCTCCTTTGAAATTGTGTAAGCCAACCAAAAAATTTGGAAAATTTCCAGAATAATGGGCTTTAACAGCAAGCCATGGAGAATTTTTTAGAATGAAATCACGATTTAATTTTAAATCAAGATTAGATCTCTTTCCGAAAGCTCCAATGACAATTTTTGAATTAAATTCTAAATTATTGGTGGTAAAAATATGAAACTCGTCTTCGATAAATTGAATCTCGGTAACGTTATCTTGAACAATCTTGCAACCATTTTTTAGAGCTTGAAGATATAAATAATGGTCTAATTCATAGCGACTAATACCAAATCCGCCAAGTGGCAACCGACTTGAAATAGTTTTTCCTTTTGCCGTAGAAAAGTCTATTTTGGAAATACTGGAAGGCTTTAAATCTGAAATTTCCAAACCCAACCATTTGAAATAAGGCAAAACTTCATTTGAAATATATTCTCCACAAACTTTATGTTTTGGATATTCATTTTTTTCTACCAAGATAACTTTCAAACCAGATTTCGACAAATGAATGGCACTTGTTAGACCAGCCAATCCTCCACCGATAATTGCAACATCGACATAAGTTTCCATAGTTTTGCTAATTTAGTAATTATTATGCGCTATTGTTTACATAATTAAATTAAAATGTTACAAAATAAAAATGCGAAATAGAAAATCTATCTCGCATTTTTCATTCTCTTAGAAATTTACACTACAAAAATTGAATTATTTCTAGCCTAATGGATTATGCAATTTTTTTCATTGCTGTCATTGATTCTCTCAACCACGCTCCTACTTCTTCGATAGGATGTTGACGAATTTCTTTATTTACAGCGATTAAAACCGCATTTTCAACACCATTTGAAGTTGAAAAAGGTTTTCCAATTACATTGGTTTCTACTGTTTTCATAAAATCAGCCAATAATGGTTTGCAAGCGTGATCAAACAAATAACAACCGTATTCCGCTGTATCAGAAATGATTCGGTTCATTTCGTATAATTTTTTTCTAGCTACAGTGTTTGCAATCAAAGGCAATTCGTGCAAAGATTCGTAGTAAGCTGATTCTTCAATTATTCCTGATTGTGTCATCGTTTCAAAAGCTAATTCAACTCCCGCTTTTACCATAGCTATCATCAAAACGCCATTATCAAAATATTCTTGCTCAGAAATGTGAGCTGAAGTTGGTGCTGTTTTTTCGAAATTAGTTTCGGCAGTGGCAGCTCTCCAAGTCAATAGATTGGCATCATTATTATCCCAGTCAATCATCATATTTTTTGAAAATTCTCCAGAAATAATATCATCTTGATGTTTTTGGAACAACGGACGCATAATATCTTTCAATTCTTCAGCAATTTCATAAGCCTCAATTTTAGAAGGGTTGTTTAAACGATCCATCATATTGGTAATACCCCCGTGTTTCAAGGCTTCAGTAATCGTTTCCCAACCGTATTGAATCAATTTTGAAGCATAAGCAGGTTCGATACCTTTTTCGACCATTTTGTCAAAACACAAGATTGAACCAGTTTGCAACATTCCGCAAAGGATGGTTTGCTCTCCCATTAAATCCGATTTTACTTCGGCTACGAAAGAAGAGTTCAACACTCCAGCTTTGTGACCTCCAGTAGCAACAGCATACGCTTTTGCTTGAGCAAAACCTTCTCCATTTGGATCGTTTTCTGGGTGAACTGCAATTAATGTTGGAACACCAAAACCTCTTTTATATTCTTCACGAACTTCGGATCCTGGACATTTTGGAGCACACATAATAACGGTAATGTCTTTACGAATTTGCATTCCTTCTTCCACAATATTGAAACCGTGAGAATAAGCCAAAGTTGAACCTTGTTTCATCAAAGGCATAATGGCTGTAACTACAGCTGTGTGTTGTTTGTCGGGAGTTAGGTTACAAACCAAATCAGCCGTTGGAATTAATTCCTCATAAGTTCCCACTGTGAAACCATTATCAGCAGCGTTCGTGTAAGAAGCTCTTTTTTGAGCGATGGCTTCGGCACGCAAAGCATAAGAAATATCTAAACCTGAATCTCTCATATTCAAACCTTGGTTTAAACCTTGAGCACCGCAACCTACGATAACTACTTTTTTACCTTTCAGTGCTGCTATTCCATCTACAAATTCGGATTGATCCATAAATTCGCAAACGCCTAATTGTTCTAATTGTAATCTAAGTGGTAATGAATTGAAATAATTTGCCATTTTTTTATATTTAATAATTGTATGATTTAATAATTGATTTTTAAATTTATTTTAGCTCTTCAAGTAAGGTAGTTACTTCCATTTTCTCTTTGGAAACCGAAATTCTTCCCGAGCGAACAAATTGCATAATGCCGTAAGGCTTTAATTTTTTGTACAAGTCATTGATTTCGGCATATTTTCCTGATTTTGAAATCACGAAAAAATCTCTTGAAACGGTTACAATTTCGGAATGACTCTCTTTAATGATGTTTTGAATTTGTCTTTCGTCGAACAACAAGCTAGAATCTATTTTAAAAATAGCGCTTTCAAGAAAGATTGTTTCCTCGTCTGTGTGATAAAACGCTTTGATCACTTCGATTTGCTTTTCGATTTGACCTACAATGTTTTGCACCCATTTTTCGGTTGTTTTTACTACGATAATAAATCGGGAAACGTTTTCGATTTCGGATTCGGACACATTAAGACTCAATACGTTGATGTGGCGTTTCAAGAATATTCCTGAAATTCTATTTAATAAACCAACGTTATTTTCTGAATAAACAGAAATAGTAAATATTTTATTTTCCATAATTTTAACTTAATCTCATTTCGGCAACCGATGCTCCTGTTGGAATCATTGGGAATACATTGTTTTCTTTTTCGACCATAACTTCTAGGAAATAAGCATCTTTTGAAGCCATCATTTCGGCCACAGCGGCGTCTAAATCTTCTCTGTGTGTTACTTTTTTGGATTTGATGTAATAGCCTTCGGCAATGGCGCAAAAATTTGGGTTTACCATTTCTGTTGATGCATAGCGATTGTCGAAAAATAGTTCTTGCCATTGGCGCACCATTCCTAAAAACTCATTGTTTAATATTACTATTTTTACAGGTACTTTAGTTTGAAAGATGGTTCCCAATTCTTGAATAGTCATTTGAAAACCACCATCTCCAATAATAGCGACCACCTCGCGGTCAGGTCTTCCCATTTTGGCACCTATAGCTGCGGGCAAACAAAATCCCATTGTTCCTAATCCTCCGGATGTAATGTTGCTTTTGGTCTCATTGAATTTGGCATAACGACAAGCAAACATTTGGTGTTGTCCCACATCGGAAACGATAATCGCATCTCCATTAGAATGTTTGTTGATCATTTCGATGGTTTCGCCCATTGAAATTCCTTTATTATTTGTGGGTGCTAATTCTTCGTCTATGACTGCTTCTAATTCTATTTTATAATATTCTTTGAATTCGTTGTGCCAAGATTCGTGCGTTTTGTTGTCGATTAGCGGAATTAATGCCTGCAAAGATTCTTTTACATCAGCCAAAACAGCAACAGTTGTTTTAACGTTTTTATCGATTTCAGCAGGGTCAATTTCGAAGTGAATTACTTTGGCTTGTTTTGCATAGGTGGCCAAATTTCCGGTAACACGATCATCAAAACGCATTCCTAAAGCAATTAACACATCACATTCGTTGGTTAATAAATTAGGGCCGTAATTTCCGTGCATTCCTAACATTCCTACATTTAATGGATGGTCTGTTGGTAATGCAGAAAGACCTAAAATTGTCCAAGCTGCTGGAATTCCTGATTTTTCGACCAATGCTTTCAATTCGGCTTCTGCTTCTCCTAGAATAATCCCTTGACCGTAAATAATATATGGTTTTTTGGCATTATTGATTAAGTCGGCAGCTGCTGCAACTCTTTCCAGATCTACAATTGGTTTTGGATTATAGCTTCGAATGTTGGTGCATTTTTTATAGCTAAAATCTAAAAGGTCAAATTGCGCATTTTTTGTAATGTCAATTAATACTGGACCTGGACGACCTGATTTGGCAATGTAAAAAGCTTTGGCAATGATTTCGGGAATCTCGTGAGCTTCGGTTATTTGATAATTCCATTTGGTTACAGGTGTCGAAATCCCGATAATATCTGTTTCCTGAAAAGCATCAGAACCCAACAAATGTTTGCCTACTTGACCTGTAATACAAACCATTGGCGTTGAATCGATTTGCGCATCGGCAATTCCTGTTACCAAATTGGTAGCACCGGGACCTGAAGTGGCTATTGCAACACCAACTTTTCCGGTAGCTCTTGCGTACCCTTGAGCTGCGTGAGTCGCACCTTGTTCGTGTCGTACTAAAACATGATGCAATTCATCTTTAAATTTATACAATTCGTCATAAACTGGCATTATAGCTCCACCTGGATAACCGTAAACCAAGTCTACTCCTTCTTCAAGTAAACATCTTATAACTGCTTCTGCACCTGATATTCTCATAATATTATTTTTTTCCTCCCCCCGACCCCCTCCGAAGGAGGGGGAGCCGAAACTGGTAAAGGGGAATTAATATTTTTTTTTTATTTAATACTCAACTCCCTCCCCTTCGGGGAGGGCTGGGGTGGGGATTACTTATCCGTTACACAACCCGTAGAAGCACTCGAAACTGATCTTGCATATTTAAGCAAAACTCCTTTATTGACTTTTAAATCAGGTTGAATCCAATTAGCCAATCTTTCGGCATATTCTGCATCTGGGATTTTTAAATTGATGGTGTTTTTTACTGCATCAATGGTTATTATATCTCCGTTTTCGATTAGTGCTATTCCACCACCATCATAAGCTTCTGGTGTGATGTGTCCTACTACAAAACCGTGCGAGCCACCTGAAAATCTACCATCGGTAATCAAGGCCACTTTATCTCCTAAACCAGCACCCATAATGGCAGAAGTTGGTTTTAGCATTTCAGGCATTCCTGGTCCGCCTTTTGGTCCACAATAGCGAATGACGACAACATCGCCTGGTTTTATCATTCCTTTTTCAAGACCGGGAATAACTTCAAATTCACTTTCGAAAACTACCGCAGTTCCTTCAAAATATTCTCCTTCTTTTCCGCTAATTTTGGCGACACAACCTTCGGAAGCTAGGTTTCCGTACAATATTTGAATGTTTCCAGAAGATTTTAATGCGTTTTTAATATCATGAACAATCTCTTGACCTTCATATAAATCAGGTACCGATTCTAAATTTTCGGCAATTGTTTTCCCTGTTACAGTCATACAATCTCCGTGAATGTAGCCTTCCTTTAATAAATATTTCATTAATGCAGGAATTCCACCAACAGCATGCAAATCTTCCATCATGAATTTTCCACTCGGTTTTAAATCGGCCAAAACTGGAGTTTTATCGCTGATAGCTTGAAAATCGTCCAATGTTATTTCGATATCAACAGAATGTGCCATAGCAATTAGGTGCATAACAGCATTGGTTGAACCAGCTAAAACGGCTACAATTGTAATAGCATTTTCAAATGCTTTGCGAGTCATAATATCTTTTGGCTTAATATCTTTTTCTAATAAAACACGAATAGCCTTTCCAGCATCTTCACATTCTTTTAGTTTATCTTGACTTACTGCAGGATTTGATGAACTATAGGGTAAACTCATTCCTAATGCTTCAATAGCAGAAGCCATTGTATTAGCAGTGTACATTCCGCCACAAGCCCCTGGACCTGGACAAGAATTTTTGATAACTCCTTTGAAATCTTCATCAGAAATTGCATTCTTGAATTTTTTACCCAAGGCTTCAAAAGCGGAAACTATATTAAGGTGTTCTCCTTTCCATCTTCCTGAGTTGATTGTTCCACCATAAACCATAATGGCTGGACGATTGACTCTTCCCATTGCGATTAAAGCTCCCGGCATATTTTTATCACAACCTGGTATAGCAATCATAGCGTCATACCATTGTGCTCCCATTACGGTTTCGATAGAATCGGCAATTACATCACGAGAAACCAAAGAAAAACGCATTCCTTCAGTTCCGTTTGAAATTCCATCACTTACTCCGATAGTATTAAAAA
Source organism: Flavobacterium sp. (assembly GCA_043770265.1). Taxonomy (GTDB): domain Bacteria; phylum Bacteroidota; class Bacteroidia; order Flavobacteriales; family Flavobacteriaceae; genus Flavobacterium. The sequence goes on from JAYVIK010000056.1 coordinate 9,589, forward strand.
TCAATCCTACCAAATCAGCATCCCAAACTCCTTTTTTAACATCTTTTGCTAGGTCATTCAAGTGCATGTTACAAGTATTACCTTCGTAGCCCATGCTTACAATTCCCACTTGCGCTTTATTCAAATCTTCTTCAGTCAAACCAATTCCGTATAACATGGCTTGAGCGGCAGGTTGCGTTATATCTTGAGTTATGGTTTTACTATATTTATTTAATTCCATTTTTGTACTATAATTTATAAATTTTATTGCTAATTTCTTAATAATTCACCTTCAATTTTACAAGCTTCGATGATTTGGTGAATGTCTGTATCTAAGACTTCTTTTTTAATATCTGCAAATTTCAGGAATTCAACATAAACAATATCCAATTGTACTTTTGTCAATTCATAACCCACTTTTTTAGCTCTGTAAGCCAATGCTGCTCTACCACTTCTGGCAGTAAGAATGATAGAAGATTCGTTGACTCCTACTTCAAGGGGATCCATAATTTCGTAGGTTTCTCTATTTTTGATCACACCATCTTGATGAATTCCTGAACTGTGTGAAAATGCGTTGGCGCCCACAATAGCTTTGTTAGGTTGCACAATCATTCCCATACTTTCGGATACCAAGCGGCTCATTTCATTCAATTGACGGGTATTAATGCTCGTGTCTAAATTCAAATAAGGATGTTGTTTTAAAACCATCACTACTTCCTCCAAGGCTGTGTTTCCAGCTCTTTCTCCTATTCCGTTAATAGTACATTCTATTTGTCTTGCACCGTTGATGACACCAGCAATTGAATTGGCTGTAGCCATTCCTAAATCATTATGGCAATGACAAGAAAGAATTACGTTTTCGATGCCTTTTACGTTTTCTTTTAGGTATTTTATTTTTGCACCATATTCTTCTGGCAAACAATAACCGGTTGTGTCGGGAATATTCAGTACAGTTGCTCCTGATTTTATGACTTCTTCACAGACTCGCGCTAAGAAATCATTTTCGGTTCTACCTGCATCTTCTGCATAAAATTCTACATCTTCAACATAAGATTTGGCATAAGAAACCGCATATTTTGCTCGGGCAATAATGTCTTCTCTTGTGGTGTTTAGTTTGTGTACGATATGTGAATTTGATGTTCCAATTCCAGTATGAATACGGGGTTTTTTTGCATATTTTAAAGCTGCTGCAGCGACATCAATATCGTTTTTTACAGCTCTTGTAAGTCCGCAAACCGTAGCATTTTTTACAATTTTGCTTATCTCAGAAACAGATAAAAAATCACCTGGACTCGATACAGGAAAACCAGCTTCGATAATATCAACTCCCATTTCATCGAGACGAGCTGCAATTATTAGTTTTTGTTGAGTATCTAATTTACATCCTGGGACTTGTTCACCGTCTCTTAAAGTGGTATCAAAAATTTGGACTTTCTCTCTATTCATTTGTAGCAATTTATTGTTTTTTATCGGTCAAATGTAATTCGCATATCTACTTTGGTGCTTGCTACCAATATTAGGTCATGCTCATTTCATATTTAAAATATTTAATGTAATTTCACATCTTTGAACAAAAATAGATTTCATTATTCTAATATAAAATTCGTTTTTGTGAATTATACTGTTTATAAGGGATGTAAAAACTTTATAAAATACTTAAAAACAATACGTTACTATACTATATTTTACAATGGCTAACCATCAAAAAGATTCTTTATTTGTATTAATTAAATCACTTTCAAAGTCCGAAAAAAGACAATTTAAGATTTTCGCCAGTCGTCTTGAAACGAGTTCAAACACAAAATTTATCGAATTATTCAATATTCTGGATAAATCCGAAGGGTATGACGAGAAAATTATCTTGAAAAGTGGCATTATCAAAAAAGCCCAATTATCGAACCTTAAATCCTATTTGTACAAACAAATATTAGTCAGTATTCGGTTGAACATTCCCAGCCAAAACATTCGCTATCAATTAAGAGAACAAATAGATTTTGCTGCTATTCTTTATAATAAAGGCTTGTACAAACAGAGTTTGAAAATTCTGGACAAAACCAAGCAACAAGCACTGGAAAACGACGAAAAATATATGGCTTATGAAATTGTCGAATTCGAAAAGCTAATCGAATCGCAATATATTACCCGAAGTATGCAAGGTCGTGCCGATGAACTGGTTATTCAAGCCAAAGAACTAAATTATAAAAATACTATTTCAAGTAAATTATCGAATTTATCACTCCAATTGTATGGCATTATGCTGAAAACTGGTTATGTAAAAAGTGATGAAGAGCATCAATATATTGACGATTATTTCAATAAACACATCTCTAAATTTGACGAGAAAAAATTTGGTTTTCGCGAACGCTATTGGTATTTCAATGCCAATTTGTGGCGCAGTTTCTTAGTTCAAGATTTCTTGTCCTGTTATAAATTTTCGCATAAGTGGGTTACGCTTTTTTATGATAATAGGAATATGATTTATCTCAATCCTGTGTTTTTCTTGAAAGGGAATCATTATCTTTTGGAGTCGTTATTTATGCTGAAATACAAGACCAATTTCAAGAAATATTTGGAATTGCTAGAAGAAACCATCAACGATCCTCAATTTCCTGTCAATGATAATATCACTTCCTTGTCTTTCCTATATTTGTACAATAACAAACTGAATTATCACATTCTTGAAGGGACTTTTGCCGAAGCGGAATATCTAATTCCCGAAGTTTTAGACAAAATAAATCTGCACAACGAACATCTTGATGAGCATCACGAAATGTTGTTTTACTACAAAATTGCTTGTATTTATTTTGGTAACGAAAAACATAACGAATGTGTATTTTATCTCGAAAAAATCATCAACAACAAAAACCTTTTTGTTAGAGAAGATTTGGCTTGCTTTGCGCGATTGTTGTGCCTGATTGCACATTACGAATCTGGAAAAGATTTTAACCTCGAAAATCAGTTGGTGAGCACCTATAAATTTTTAATTAAAATGAACGATTTACACGAAGTACAAAAGGAAATTATTCGCTTTTTGAAAAAATTAAGTGCGATTTATCCAAGTGACATCAAAAAAGAATTCATCAAGGTTAAAGAACGTTTTGTTGAATTAGAAAAAAACACCTACGAGAAAAGAGCTTTTCTTTACCTCGACATCATTTCGTGGCTAGAAAGCAAAATCGAAAACCGAAAAATAAGCGATATAATTAAGGAGAAGGCGAAGTTGAGTAATCGATAAATCTTCATTTTTACTTCCTCGGTTGTTCTATTCCGAAATGAAAGGTGGATACAGTAGGTAGCCTCTTATTTTAGCAAATCAACAACAAACGGTACTCCCCTTGCTTTTCTATGGGGGCTCTGTGAATACAAGGTAATACTTGCTGCTCTGGATGATCTACTGCTAATCGCCAAAGGTGTCCTACTCCTAAATTGATAGGAATTGCGTGAGGTTGTGGCTGATAATGCAAATCGAAATAGTTTTCCTTTAAAAAATCTTCAAACTCCTCGGTCGAGCCCTCGTGTAAGGCTGCTAATTTTTCTCGAATTTCGGGAATCAATACTTTTTGAACCGCTTGTGCATTAGGAATAATTTCGCTTGATTCTCCGTGATAAGTGCATAAAAAAGTATCGGTTGCAAGGGGTGAACGGTCTACGTGAAAGGAATAAACATCGGTGGATATGAAATCGAACTCTTCATCGCGTTCGTAACACTTCAGCAAATTAAGAGCAGGCGAAGCTCCGAAATCAGTTAATAATTGGAAATCATTTAAGATAATTTCTCTTGCCCTACTCCCCTCTTCGGATAGTTGCAGTGCCAAAAGATCTTCAGGAAAGACTTCGGTTATGTTTTCTTTGAGTTGAAGTTGATGAACAATGGCTGCAAAATCTCCTTCTAGTTTTCGATACCAACAAAGGGCATTCTGTTCTCCCTTGAAATCCGTTTGGACCAAGTCCGAAAAAGTGACTACTATTCCTATTTGGTTGCTGTCAGAAAAGGTTTTGCTCATAGTTTGTTGTTTATATTTTGAAATTTATTTTCACTCTTAACGGTTTCCCGTAAGGAAGTACTTTTTATTGCATTTACTTTTGATGCAAAATTGTAAAACATTATGAATCGATACGCTATAAACGACCGCAATATTATCTCTGTAGGTTATGATGAGATGAATAAAACACTCGAAATAGAATTTAAACTTCACGTCATTCATCAGTACTTTGATGTTTCTTTAGACGAATTTGTTGCCTTAATGAAAGCTCCTGCAATTGAAACCCATTATTTCAATTATGTGTATAGTCAGTATTATTTTGATGTTGACTAATTTATAGAGATTAGCACTGCCAGTTTTTAAAATTAATGCAGAATTCTATTGAGTGGAGTGATTTTAACTACAAAAAAACGCATTAGTAATAAGGTTTGCGCATTGATTGCAACAAGTTTTGCACGTTTAAACCACTATGAGTGCGACAAGTCCCCTTCTAAAATATACCAATTTGGATGGAATTCTATATCCATTCATCAACCGAAAACCTCAAAATTATCCCCATCAAAACTGGCGAAAACCATTGTAGGATGTGAATCTTGATGCAATACATTTCCAACTTTATCAATGGCAATGGCTCCTGCAAATCCATCATAAGGCTTGAGTTCGTTGAAAGTTTTGGTAAAAGCTTCTTGAAGTGTAAAGCCATCGGTCACGCGAGTTACAATTTTGGCAGCCGTAGCATTGCTTACAATATCTTCGCCAACGCCAGTTAAACTCACGCCACAAAATTCGTTGGCGTAATTCCCAGCAACGGTGGCTGAGTCTGATATTCGTCCTGGGATTTCAAAACCTTTTCCGCCTGTCGAGGTAGCAACGGCTAGCTTACCGTTTTTGTCTAATGCTACACAACCTACAGTTCCAGTTCCTAAGGCTTTGCGTCTGGCTTCGTATTCAGCCCTACGTTGTGTAATTTCAGTTGAATACTTTTCGAAACCATTTTGTCGGGCAAATTGAGTTGCACCGCTTCCGCCTAAAACTCGGTCATCATAATTCAATAGAATTTCGGCGACTTGAATGGGATTTTTTACTTCTTCAATATTAATGACACCACTCATTTTTTGAGTCGCACCATCCATCAAAGCAGCACTCATTCGGATCTTTCCATCACTTTGAATTTGGGAACCCAAGCCTGCATTAAACAATTCATCATTCTCTAGAAGTGACACCGCGTAAACCACTGCTTCTAAAGCAGAATGCGTTTTCAAAAACTCATAAGAATCCTTTACAATTCTTTCTAAAGATTGTTGCTTGGCTACTTTGGTTTCGTGATGGGTTGATGATTCTGAGAAAAAACCGCCGTGGATTATTAGCTTCATTAGTTTGTAGTTTGTAGTTTATGGTTTGTTGTTAGGTTAACAATAAACCATAAACCGTTTTAAACGTATTGTGAAGAATGAATATGCATTTTGAAAGTATCCAAATTGAAAGTGTCAAATTTACTCATTACATGGGTGACCAAATGATTTATGGATATGGGTTGTCCCAATTCAATTTGAGTTAAGTTGGTGTCTTTTATTTCCCGACCATCCACTAGAATCACTAATCCTGAACCTATGGCTTCCATTTGTCGCCCATTAGTAATCAGTAAACCGGTATCCTCGCCAAGTCCTATTCCTAAAACTTTTGGATTTCCCACTACTGCCTGAAACAAACGTCCAATTCGGCCTCTTTGTACAAAATGAGTATCAATAATGACATCGGCAATCAACCCTAAACCACTGGTAATTTTTACTTCGCCTTTCAATAGTGCTTCCGAACTGCTTCCCTGATAAATCATATTATTAGACGCTGCAGCAGCACCCGCCGAAGTTCCAGCATAAATAAAATCTTCATTCCTGTATTTTTCCACAAGAATGTCGTGAAAAGGAGTGCCACCGAGAATAGAAGTCAATCGCAATTGATCGCCGCCTGTAAACATAACCACGTCAGCTGCTTTTAATCTTTCTAAAGTCTCAGGATCATTCGCCTGTTCCCGTCTTACAATATCCAAAACATCGACATTATTTGCACCCAAATAACTTAACGCTTTAACGTATTCAGGGCCAATTTCTTTCGGAATTTTTGAGGCTGTCGTCACTACTTCAATACGAGAGCGTTCTTTATGTTTGGATTCATCAATGATTCTTTTTAAAATCCCAGTTTCAAAAAAATTCAAATTCTTTGCCGCACTTTTATCAAAATCGGTTTCTGTAAAACTTCCTTTGTCAACTGCACCTCCTATTATTATTAGTTTTCCAAGTATATTCATTTTGTAAAAATAACCAAAAACATAAAGTGTGCAATCGATGACTTGTTTTTTTTTAGATAATTTATAACCAATGAAAGTTCATAATTTTAACTTAGATATATTTTGATAACTAACATTAAAAATCTACTTTAGTTGAATTATAGTATATTTTATGAATATAAATTCCAAGCAATTGTTATTGAAATTTAAAAAGTAACTATTTAAAACTCTTTCTATCAATCAATTATCTCAATTATAAACTTTTTTTATGAAAATATTAAAAATTCAAGCACTTCGTGGACCGAATATTTGGAGCATTCGAAGAAAAAAATTAATCCAAATGCGTTTGGATTTAGAAGAAATGGAACAATTTCCAACCAATACAATCGAAGGATTTAGAGAACGATTAGAAATTATGTTCCCAACTATGATTGAGCACCGCTGTTCTGAAGGGTGTCAAGGCGGATTTTTTATGCGAATAGAAAAAGGAACTTGGATGGGACATGTTATCGAACATATTGCTCTCGAAATCCAAACATTGGCAGGAATGGATACGGGTTTTGGCAGAACACGTGAAACCAAAACTCCTGGTACTTATAATGTTGTATTTAGTTACACAGAAGAAAATGTTGGTCTTTTTGCTGCAGAAAGTTCAGTTGCCATTGCAGAAGCCTTAATTTCAGGAGCCTATTATGATTTAGAATCTGATTTACAAAAAATGCGAGAAATTCGGGAACGTGTTAGACTCGGACCAAGTACTGGAAGTATTGTAGAAGAAGCGGTAAATAGAGATATTCCTTGGATACGATTGGGAACAAATTCCTTAGTACAGCTAGGTTACGGTATCAATCAAATGCGTTTTCAGGCAACAATTACTTGCAAAACCAGCAGTATTGCCGTAGATATAGCTTGCAATAAGGAACTAACAAAAAAAATGCTCGATATGGCCTCGATTCCTGTTGCTAGCGGAAGCATTTGTGTGGACGAAGAAGATTTGACCGAAACCATAAATAAAATTGGCTATCCGATTGTCTTGAAACCATTGGACGGAAATCACGGAAAAGGAGCTTCTATCAATGTGACTAATTGGGAAGATGCTGTTGAAGGATTGGCTTATGCCAAAAAATACAGTCATCGAATTATTGTAGAAAAATTCATCACCGGATTCGATTTTAGAATTTTGGTGATCGACAACAAACTTGTTGCTGCCGCAAAACGTGTTCCTGCTCATATTGTTGGTAATGGAACGGAAACGATTCAAGAGTTAATTAGCATCACAAATCAAGACCCAAGACGTGGTTATGGACACGAAAACGTTTTGACCCAAATAGATGTTGATCGAGATACCGAAGATTTACTAGAAAAATTAA
>JAYVIK010000057.1:0-2177 GCA_043770265.1 Flavobacterium sp.
ATATATAATACAGTACAAATGGCCAGAGAGCCTAAAATCCCAATTGGCATATTTTTTTTTGGATTTATGGTTTCTTGTGCTGCGGTGCTTACTGCATCAAAACCAATAAAGGCAAAGAATACCGTACCTGCGGCTCCGATAATTCCCCAAAATCCCCCAAAATCGTGACCTACTCCGTGTTCATCTGTGAAAATTGAAGTTGGCGGAATATAAGGCGTATGGTTTGCGGGATTTATAAAATTCCAACCGATAATAATAATCATAATCACAATAGCAACTTTTACTACGACTATAATTCCGTTAACGAATGCCGATTCTTGTATTCCCTTTATTAATAGTAAACTGATTGCGGCCACAATAAATAATGCAGGAAGGTTTATTAATCCATGTTCGCCTGTTTCTAAATTGGTTTGGAAAGGCGAATGCGAAAGAGAATAGGGTATTGGGCTGGTATGGAGTACATTTACTAGTAAATTGTTGAGATATTCGCTCCAAGCAATGCCTACAGTTGCGGCTCCTACAGCATATTCTAAAATTAAATCCCAACCAATAATCCAAGCCAAAAACTCGCCCATTGTGGCATAAGTATAGGTATATGCACTTCCTGAAATGGGAATAGAAGATGAAAGTTCAGCATAGCACAATCCTGCAAGTGCACAACCAATTGCTGCAACTATAAATGCAAGTGTTACCGATGGACCCGCACTTTGTGCTGCCGCCGTAGCTGTTCTTACAAATAATCCTGCTCCAATAATAGCTCCAATTCCAAGTGCGATTAATGTCCAAGCGGTTAATGTTCTTTTTAATCCTTTTTCAGACTCAGCGGACTCTGCTATAAGTTGGGCTAATGGTTTTCTTTTCCAAATTGACATATATTTTGGTTTTATGGTTTATAATTTTCAAATATATTGTTTTTTTTTAATCAAGCCTTATTGATTTTGTACAATTTTTTAGCATTAAGATTTATAGTTCTTTTGGACTTAATAGAGCAGTTGTTCTAATCAATCATTGTTAATGGGTAAAATATATTCGACATTATAGAATTTTTAGTGCTTAGTTTTGTTACAAGCATCAAAATTATTGTTTTGAATATTTTGCATTTAAAACAATAAACAGAAAATAAATTCAACACAAATTGTAAGCTCCACAGCACTAAAATTTTAAAATAGATGAATTGTTTTTTGGATTTCCAAAACGGCAAAATTATTATAACGTTTTCGTTAATAACATTACACTTTTTTAATTTTCTGTTAATTATGGATATAGTATATTTGTAACTAAATAAATTATATTTCAACATTTAAAATAAAAAAAATGAGTATTATTATCAAAATTCATGCAAGACAAATTTTCGATTCAAGAGGAAATCCTACTGTAGAAGTAGATGTAGTTACCGATAGCGGAGTATTAGGAAGAGCAGCAGTTCCATCTGGAGCTTCAACTGGTAAGTTCGAAGCAGTGGAATTACGCGATGGTGGAAAAAACTTTCTTGGAAGAGGAGTTCTTAAAGCGGTTGAAAATGTTAATACTATAATTGCTGAAGAATTAATTGGAACATCTGTTTTTGAACAAAACTTGATTGATCAAACTATGATCGAGTTAGATGGAACTCCAAATAAAGCAAAATTGGGTGCCAATGCTATTCTAGGTGTATCACTTGCCGTTGCAAAAGCAGCTGCAAATGAACTAGGATTGCCATTGTATAGATATATCGGTGGAGTTTCTGCCAACACTTTACCTGTTCCGATGATGAATATCATCAACGGTGGTTCTCACTCAGATGCGCCTATCGCATTTCAAGAATTTATGATTTTCCCTGTAAAAGCAACTTCTTTTACACACGCATTGCAAATGGGAACTGAGATTTTTCATAATCTTAAAAAAGTATTACACGACAGAGGTTTAAGTACGGCTGTAGGTGACGAAGGTGGATTTGCTCCAAACTTAGCTGGTGGAACAGAAGATGCTTTGGATACTATCAAATTAGCTGTAGAAAAAGCAGGATATTCTTTTGGAGATGAAATAATGGTGGCTTTGGATTGTGCCGCTTCTGAGTTTTATGTAGACGGTAAATACGACTACACTAAATTTGAAGGGCCAACAGGGAAAATCAGAACTTCTGCTGAGCAAGTAGAATACATGGCTGAATTAGCTGCTAAATATCCAATTATCTCTAT
>JAYVIK010000058.1:0-2176 GCA_043770265.1 Flavobacterium sp.
CAACGTTGCTTCTAAGTTGGTAACAAATATAAAAATATTTCGATAAAGTGCAAATAATTCCGTTGAAATACATTCGTATCTTGCTTTAAAGGGGTAAAAATAGATTTAATTACGCTATTGGAGTGCGAAAATTTTTATATATTTTAAAAAAAAATTAACATGAAAAATGTATTAGTTTTAGTTTCTCTATCGCTTTTTTCCATCGGTTACAGCCAAGAAAAAGAAAAAATCACCTATCCTAAAAATGAATTAAAATAAAATGCGGCTTTTCTAATTGCTGGTGCTTTTGATGTTAGTTACGAAAGAATCATCAATGAAGAATCAGCCTTTGGAACATCGCTATTTATAGCTCTTGAAAGTGAAATTGAAAACAAGTTCATGCTAACTCCATACTATCGTTATTATTTTGGTAAAAAGCCAGCAGCTGTTTTTTTTGCCGAAGGTTTTGGATCGATTAACAGCTACGAAGATTATGAATGGAAGTATAATTATGATAGTGTCAATAATTATTATTTTAGTTCTTTAAAACATGTTGAAAGAACAGATTTTGCACTAGGCTTTGGTCTTGGAGGCAAATGGATTACTAAAAAAGGGTTTCTTTTCGAAGTAAGCGCTGGCGTTGGTCGTAACCTTTTTAATAGTCAAGATACAGATTATGATATAATCGGTCGAGGAGGCATTTCCTTTGGCTATAGATTTTAGTTCAATAAAAAAAGGCTTCTCAATCGAGAAGCCTTTTACAATTAAACGATTAACTACTTAACCGATTATACTTTTATCTACATTTTCATCAACCAGTTTTTCATCGAAACTTCATTCTCGATAATTGATTTTAAATCGGCAATAGCTACACGATCTTGTTTCATTGTATCTCTGTGGCGAATGGTTACGGTTTGGTCTTCGATGGTTTGATGATCTACTGTAATACAGAAAGGAGTTCCTAATGCATCTTGTCTTCTGTAACGTCTTCCCACTGCATCTTTTTCATCATAAGCTACATTGAAATCCCAACGCAAATCTTCGATGATTTTATGTGCGATATCTGGTAATCCGTCTTTTTTTACTAATGGTAAAATCGCTGCTTTTGTTGGAGCTAAAACAGATGGCAATTGCAATACAGTTCTTATCGAACCATCTTCTAATGTTTCTTCTTTTAAGGAAGTGGCGAAAACTGCCAAAAACATTCTATCCAATCCAACTGAAGTTTCTACCACAAAAGGCGTGAAATTGGCGTTGGTCTCCGTATCAAAATACTGTAATTTCCGTCCTGAGAATTGTTCGTGTGCTTTCAAATCGAAATCCGTTCGCGAGTGTATTCCCTCTAATTCTTTGAATCCAAATGGAAAATTAAATTCAATATCCGCAGCAGCATTGGCATAATGTGCTAATTTTTCGTGATCGTGAAAACGGTAATTTCCCTTTCCTAAACCCAAAGATAAATGCCAATTTAAACGAGCGGTTTTCCAATGCTCGTACCAATGCATTTCTTCGCCTGGTTTTACAAAAAATTGCATTTCCATTTGTTCGAATTCACGCATACGGAAAATAAATTGTCTGGCAACGATTTCATTTCTGAACGCTTTACCCGTTTGTGCAATTCCAAAAGGAATTTTCATTCGTCCCGATTTTTGAACGTTCAAGAAGTTTACAAAAATACCTTGAGCCGTTTCTGGACGCAAGTATAAATCCATTGCAGTATCTGCAGAAGCACCTAATTTTGTACCAAACATCAAATTGAATTGACGTACTTCGGTCCAGTTTCTAGAACCTGTTTCTGGACAAGCAATTTCTAATTCTTCGATTAAGGCTTTCACATCCTCTAAATCTCCAGCGCCTAAAGAACGACCCATTCTTTCCAGAATTTCTCTTTCTTTGGCTAGATATTCCACCACTCTTGTGTTGGTGGTAATGAATTCTTGTTCGTTGAAAGCGTCTCCAAAACGAGCTTTCGCTTTTTCGATTTCTTTTTTAGCTTTGAGATTCAGCTTTTCGGCATAATCTTCTATCAAGACATCGGCTCTGTATCGTCTTTTGGAATCTTTATTATCTATCAATGGATCGTTGAAAGCATCAACGTGACCCGAAGCTTTCCAAGTCGTTGGGTGCATCAATATTGCCGCGTCGAGTCCAACAATGTTGTCGTTCATTTGAACCATCGCTTTCCACCAATATTCGC
>JAYVIK010000059.1:0-2168 GCA_043770265.1 Flavobacterium sp.
AAATGGCGGTTCAACCCAATTAGAAGGAGTAAGTAGTGACGTGGTGATGCCAGACCGTTATGCTTATTTAAAAATGGGAGAACGTGATGTGGACAACGCCATGCCTTGGGATAAAATTGATCCTGCACCATATAAAGTTTGGACTAACAACGATAAATTTAATAAAGCCATTGCGGACAGTAAAAACAGAATTGCTCAAAATCAACAATTCAAATTGATTGAAGAAAACGCCAAATGGATTGACGAAAGAAGCAAAGAAAATGATTATAGTTTACAATTTGAAAACTTCAAAAAGAATCAGAAAACCATTGAGGAAACCAATAAAAAATACAAATCAATTGCTGATTATAATTATCATTTAAAGTTTACTTCCTTGCCTCAAGAAGCCGAAGCTATGAAGACTGATGTTTCTCTTAAAGAAAAAAGAGAAAGATGGCACGAAAGTTTATCCAAAGATGTTTATGTCGAAGAAGCCTTAAATGTTTTAGACGATTTGCAGTCCAAACCAGTCGTGAAAAAAAGCGCTCCGATAGCTATGAAGAAACAAAAAGTAGTAAAATCATAATAATTTAGTTTACAAAGTGCTTTAAAGCTAAAACGCTACAGAATTTCAAGATAAATTTCTGTAGCGTTTTTTATTTTGTAGTAAAGGAATATTTTATTTTTGGATCAGTAATTTTCCTGTATATTTTGACTAAAAAAAAATTGAAAATGAAATATATTATCAATTTAAAATTACAATTGGCATTATTATTATTATTTGTTTTAAAAATACTTTTTAATTCGGTTTCTACTCCTTTTCCTCTGCAGAGGGTCAAGTTGGGGATCCTAAAACAACCCATTAAATTCAGCATCAATTTTATCGTTAATTATAAATCAAAATATTTGGTTGCAATTATGGAATTGAGGGAAAAGTAATTTGATCAACAGCATTGTTTGCCGCGTTAATTCCAATTATACCCAGTAAAATAATTACAGACCCGGAAACAATTCCAACGGTTGCCATAGTAGAAGCTGTTTTGTCTAAAGGACGAATCGATTTAATTTCGCTTTCTACTAATGGAACATTAACAAGATTTCCGTTAGCTATTATAATTCCAAAATACCGACCGTCGATTTGTTCGATTTTTCTAAATTTTTGTTTTGTATCGTCTGTTTTAGTAATTAAAACCTTTTTGTTTATGGTTATTGCCTTCGAGATGGAAACGGGCGTTTTTTGATAAATAGAACAGCTTTGCAGCAGAAAAGTAAAAATTAAAAACCCACAAAGCAGCTTCTTTTTAAAATACATATTATTAGTTTTTTTGATTGAAATTTTTAGCTCATCTTGTGAAAAGTGCTGTGGTGAATATTAAAACAACCCATTCAACTCTGCGTCAATCTTATTGATAATCATTCCCAAATCTTCGGGATTGTCCACAAAATTGATGTTGTCCACGTCAATAATTAGTAATTTTCCCTTGGTGTAGGTTTGAATCCAAGCTTCGTAACGTTCGTTCAAACGGTTCAGGTAATCAATAGAAATGGTATTTTCGTATTCGCGACCGCGTTTGTGAATTTGCCCCACTAAATTAGGGATAGAACTTCGCAAATAAATGAGCATATCTGGAGCTTCAACCATCGATTCCATTAATTCAAACAGCGAAGAATAATTTTGAAAATCACGATTAGTCATCAATCCCATAGCATGAAGATTGGGAGCAAAAATATGAGCATCTTCATAAATGGTTCTGTCCTGAATGATTTTTTTGCCGCTTTCACGAATTTGTAATACCTGACGAAATCGACTGTTCAGGAAATAAATTTGTAAATTAAAAGACCAACGCTCCATTTGATGATAAAAATCATCCAAGTAAGGATTGTCCACAACGTCTTCGTAATGGGGCTCCCATTTAAAATGTTTGGCTAATAGTCGGGTCAATGTTGTTTTTCCGGCTCCTATATTTCCTGCTATTGCTACGTGCATTATGGTATCGTGATTTTATAATTTATAATTTCTTGGTTGGTAAAAATAGACAAAATTTGGTCTTTGTAATAGAAATTATTAAATGATTTATCCACATTTTCAATAGTGTAAATCGTATCTTTATTTAAATCTTGTAGAAACAATTTGCCGTTTTTCGAAAAAACAACTTCTTGGTTTGAAACAAATTGAATTTGGTCATAAT
>JAYVIK010000060.1:0-17081 GCA_043770265.1 Flavobacterium sp.
TTTCGGCTTGTTCTTTAAAAAATTCAATACTTTCATATCGAGTAGAATAATGTCCCAAAACCAATTGTTTTACATTGGCTTTTAAAGCTATTGTCGCTGCTTCTTTTGCCGTAGAATGCATAGTCTTTCCTGCCAAAGCTTCCTCTGAATCCAAAAAAGTTGATTCGTGGTACAAAACATCAACTTCATTTATGATTGGAATTATATTCTCATTATAGGCTGTATCTGAACAAAAAGCATAACTCAATGGCGGGACAGGATCAAATGTCAGTTTGTGATTTTCAATCACGCGACCATCATCTAAGGTTATGTCTTTTCCGTTTTTGATATTTTGGTAATAACATTTTTCGATTTCATAGTTTTGAACAGCATCCAAATTCAATTTTCGCTCTCTAAGTTTTTCTTGAAACAGAAAACCATTCGTATAAACCCTATGATTCAAAGGAATAGTTTTCACGATTACTTTATCGTCTTCAAAAATAACTTCGCTTTCTTTGGATTCTAATTCGTGGAAAAACAAACCGTATTTGGTCCAAGAATTAGACAATCGCAATTGCAAATTTATAATTTCTTTGATTCCTTTTGGCCCATAAATATGCAAATCGGTGGTTCTGCCCAGCAAGGCAAAAGTAGAAATCAAGCCTATCAAACCAAAAAAGTGATCACCATGCAAATGCGAAATAAACACCTGATTGATTTTGGAAAACTTGATTTTATTTTTGCGCAATTGCACCTGAGTTCCTTCGCCACAATCAATGAGAAACAATCTATTTCGGATTTCTAAAACCTGTGAAGTGGGATTGGTAAAAGTACGTGGTGTGGCTGCGTAACAACCGAGTATAGTTAGATTCATAAGTAGTGGTCAGTGGTCAGTTTTTTAGTGATCAGTCGCACAATTAGTGTTCAATTACAACAATCTAAATTGCTTCGCCAGTTCGCTGTCGCTCGGGTCAAAAATCGTTATTCTTCATTCAAAAATCAAAAACCCAGATCTCTTTCGATTTCTTCCATTTCAATAATATCGTGGGCTTCTTGCAACGAGCGAACTACAGCAAGTTTGTCAGAAACGGCATTGAAATCAGGTTCCGATGTCACTATAATAAATGATTTCTTGGCTTTTTTATGTATTTTAGAAAGGGGCAAAAAACTTTCTATGTCTTTTACTGGAAGCGTTTTATACTTCCTAATGTCAACAATAATGTTGTGTTTTTGGAAGGTTTTATATTCGGTAGTCAATTTCAAACGAAATGAATCCAAATCACCTTGTGTATCTTTTAAGATAAATGTATGCCCTTTTTGTTCTACTTTCATAACGCTAAAATTTATAGTATTACTAATTTACAAAGAAAATCTGTTCTTTGAAAATGTGAATGAAGAAATAATAATTATTGAATCTTAGATGCCAATAAATAGATTACAGCCATTCTGATGGCAACTCCATTTTCTACCTGATTCAAAATTACCGATTGTTTGGAATCGGCTACGTCTGAAGTGATTTCTACTCCCCGATTGATTGGACCTGGGTGCATAATTACGATTTCTTTGTTTAGAGAATCGAGCAAGGTTTTATCCAAGCCATACTGCTGTGCGTATTCTCGAGTGGAAGGGAAAAAATTCACATCCATCCTTTCGTTTTGCACTCTGAGCATATTGGCTACATCACACCATTCTAGCGCTTTACGTAAATCAGACTCAACGGTGACTCCAAGTGATTCAATATACCGTGGAATGAGTGTTTTGGGACCGCAAACTTTCACTTCGGCGCCTTGCATTTGCAAAGCGTAGATATTAGAAAGTGCTACTCTCGAGTGTAAAATATCACCCACAATTACTATTTTTTTTCCTCCTACATCTCCTAATTTTTCCCGAATAGAATAACTGTCCAACAAAGCTTGAGTGGGATGTTCGTGTGCTCCATCACCCGCATTTACTATACTTGCTTTCACATTTTGCGACAGGAAATGAGCTGCTCCAGGACTGGAATGTCGCATTACCACCATATCTACTTTCATCGAAAGAATATTGTTTACAGTATCAATTAGGGTTTCTCCTTTTTTAACCGATGATTGTGCTGCCGAAAAACTAATGACGTCGGCAGATAATCGCTTTTGAGCTAGTTCAAAGGAAAGTTTGGTTCGGGTACTGTTTTCGAAAAATATGTTGGCAATAGTAATGTCTCGAAGGGAAGGAACTTTCTTTATGGGACGATTAATAACTTCTTTAAAATGATCGGCGGTTTCAAAAATAAGGTCAATATCTTTCTTGTTGATATATTTTATTCCCAATAAATGATTTACACTTAACTCGCTCATTTTCTATTATTTATTAATTAAATAAACGGCATCTTCACCGTCTTGTTCCTTCCAACACACCTTTACTTTCTCGTCGTTGATGGCATCGACCTGACGACCGCGATAATCGGGTTGAATAGGCAAATGACGACTAAAACGACGGTCTATTAGCACCAATAATTCAATTTCCGATGGTCGTCCAAAGGATTGAATAGCAGTTAATGCCGACCGAATACTTCGACCAGTATATAAAACATCGTCGATAAAAACAACTTTCTTGTTTTCGACTATGAAATCGATTTGAGTTTTGTTGGCTTCCAAGGGTTTGTTAGTTCTTCGAAAATCGTCTCTAAAAAAAGTAATGTCCAAATAACCTAAAGCAATTTTTGGAATACCGTAATCATTTACCAACACTTCTTTTAATCGCTCTGCCAAAAATGTGCCACGTGGCTGAATACCAATTAAGATAGTATCCGAAAAATCAAGATGTTTTTCGACTAACTGACAGGCCAAACGGTGCAGAATGATATTGACTTCCTTGGAAGTGAGCAATACTTTTTGACTCATAATGAAGTGTTCTTTGTGATACAAATATAATAATTATGAGTTAGGATTTATTATTTATGAGTTGAGAATTTTATATTTAAAAAAAAGTGAAATTTTTGAATGTCAAAAAAGCTTTTAATGAATTGAAAAAGAAAACTCTACAATCCGATATTATACCGTAAACTATTGTACTAGTAAATAAATATTAATTGTATTATTTCATAAAACATAATTATGAAACTTATTCAATGAATTGTATAACAAAATCTTTTTTCCTTTTTGATAGTTTTACATCACCAATAATAATCTAAAAACCAAGAAACTATGAAAGATAAAATTACAAGAATAGTAATGATGATGATAATATTCATTTCAATTACAAGCTGCTCTTTAGTGAAAGGAATATTCAATGCAGGAATGGGAGTTGGAATTTTTATTATGTTTGCAATAATCGCGATTGCAATTTTTATCATATCGAAAATTATCGCAAAGAAATAAAAAAAGGCTTAAAAAATCCCGCTATATTGTAGCGGGAGTAATTCTATTTTCTATTTTCTATTATCGCTGCTAAGAATACATCTTCGTTCTCAATTCCTGAACCCCTTCGTTTTCCAAATATTCATCGAAAGTCATATAGCGATCAATAGCTCCTTTTGGAGTCAATTCGACAACTCTATTGGCTACAGTTTGAGAAAATTCGTGATCGTGTGTGGTAAAAATCACAGAACCTTTATAATTTTTTAATGAGTTGTTAAATGCTGTAATCGACTCCAAATCCAAGTGATTGGTTGGTTCGTCTATCATCAAAACATTGGCTCTTTCCATCATCATTCGAGACAACATACAACGCACTTTTTCTCCTCCTGATAATACATTACAAGTCTTCAGAGCTTCTTCGCCAGAAAAAATCATTTTCCCCAAGAAACTACGAATGTTTACTTCGTCACGCTCTTCCTCTGTTTTTACCCATTGACGCAACCAATCGACTAAGGAATAATCGCTTTCGAAAAACGAATGGTTATCCCCTGGTAAATAGGCTTGATTGGTAGTAACTCCCCAAGCATAAGTTCCTGAATCTTGTTTTTGATTGTCATTCAAAATTTCATAAAATGCTGTTGTAGCTCGAGAATCTTTAGAGAAAAGTACAATTTTATCGCCTTTGGCTACATTTAAATCAACACCTTTAAACAAAACATCACCATCGATAGAAGCGCTCAAATCTTGAACATTCAAAATCTGGTCGCCTGCTTCACGTTCTTGATCAAAAATAATGGCAGGATAACGACGGCTTGATGGTTTGATTTCAGAAATATTCAATTTTGAAATCATCTTTTTACGAGAAGTAGCCTGCTTTGATTTGGCGACATTCGCAGAAAAACGACGAATAAACTCTTCTAATTCTTGTTTCTTTTCTTCGGCTTTTTTGTTTTGTTGTGCACGCTGTTTAGCTGCTAGTTGACTGGATTCATACCAAAAAGTATAATTTCCGGAATAATGATTGATTTTACTAAAATCAATATCTGAAATATGGGTACAAACCGCATCCAAAAAGTGACGGTCGTGTGATACTACGATTACAGTATTTTCGTAATTGGCTAAGAAATTCTCTAACCAAGCTATCGTTTCAAAATCCAAATCATTGGTAGGCTCATCCATAATAAGCAAATCAGGATTTCCGAATAGGGCTTGAGCCAAAAGCACTCTCACTTTTATTTTTCCTTCCAAATCTCCCATTAAAGTATAGTGATTTTCTTCTGTAATTCCCAAATTGGAAAGCATTGAAGCCGCATCCGAATCGGCATTCCAACCGTTCATTTCTTCGAATTGCACTTGCAACTCCCCTATTCTATCAGCATTTTCATCGGTATAATCCAAATACAAAGCATCCATTTCGGTTTTAATTTTATACAAAACCTTGTTACCCATCAGTACTGTTTCTAGAACAGTATGTTCATCAAACATATTGTGGTTTTGATTTAAAACTGACATTCGTTTTCCAGGTTCTAAATGAATATTTCCCGAAGTGGGATCCATATCACCTGAAATTATTTTTAGAAAAGTTGATTTTCCAGCTCCGTTGGCACCAATAACACCGTAAATATTACCGTGTGTAAAAACCGTATTTACTTCGTCAAACAAAATTCTTTTGCCAAACTGAACTGATAAATTATTGATAGATAACATAATTGTAGTTTTATAAAATTTTGTGCAAAAGTACAAAAAAATGTCCCTTTTTTAAACTCAAAAGAAACATTTAGTTTATCTTCACATTCCAATTACTAATTAATACGAATGGCTTTCCCTTTTCAGTTTCAAATCTTTGGAAATACTTATTATTGGCATTTTATTTTTGAAACACTGGCTTTTTTTATCGGCATTCGGTTGTATTACTTTCAAAAAAGAAAAATACAAGATCCCATCTCAGAAATAAACCGATTGTATATTCTAATCGGTGCAATGATTGGTGCTTTATTAGGCTCCAGAATTATAGCAATGCTTGAGAATCCGACTGAAATTGCACATCAAACAATACTAATTTTCTACCAAAACAAAACGGTTGCTGGTGGTTTTCTTGGTGGTTTGTTTGGTGTAGAAATTATCAAAAAAATCATTGGTGTAAAAATCGCATCAGGAGATATTTATGTGATTCCATTACTAATTGCATTGTTTATTGGTAGGATAGGTTGTTTTTCGATGGGAATTGGCGAGCCTACTTTTGGCAATGAAACTACTTTTTTTACCGGAATGAATTTAGGCGATGGTTTAAAAAGACATCCAGTAGCCTTGTACGAAATGGGATTTATGGTAGTGCTTTTTATCCTTTTCCAATTGCTTAAAAACAAGTATTTAATCAATGGAGACCGTTTCAAACTTTTTATGGTTTTATATTTTTTGTATCGATTTTTAGTTGAATTTATTAAGCCATATCATTCTTTATACTTACACTTGAGTAGCATACATTGGAGTGCTTTGTTTATATTTGGCTATTATTGGAAATTTTTATTACGTTTAAAAAATTTAATAAGAGATTAATGAAAACTCGCGATTATATTTATTATGACTATACCAAAAGCCTTTGCCCTAGCTGTTTGGCACTTGTAGATGCCAAAATAGTTTTTCAAGACAATAAAGTTTGGATGTTGAAACATTGTAAAGAACACGGCGATATGAAATCCATGATTGCTGATGATGTTCCCTATTACAAGCAATTAAGAAATTACAACAAGCAATCTGAAATGCCTTTGAAATTCAATACCAAAGTGCATTACGGTTGCCCTTATGATTGTGGTTTGTGTACCGATCACGAGCAACACTCTTGCTTGACCGTTATAGAAGTTACCGATAGATGCAATCTGTCCTGCCCAACTTGCTATGCCAATTCCTCGCCCAATTATGGCAGACACCGAACTTTGGAAGAAATCGAAAAAATGTTTGATGTCGTTGTAGCCAATGAAGGAGAACCTGATGTAGTTCAGATTTCGGGTGGAGAACCCACAGTGCATCCTGATTTTTTCAAGATTTTGGATATTGCCAAAAGCAAACCCATCAAACATTTGATGCTGAATACTAATGGAATCCGAATTGCCAAAGACATTCATTTTGTAGAAAAACTGGCGACTTATATGCCTGATTTCGAAATTTATTTACAGTTTGACAGTTTTAAACCTGAAGTTTTGCAAAAACTACGTGGAGAGGATTTAACCGAAGTTCGAAAAAAAGCCATCGCACATTTAAATCAATTTAATATTTCGACAACTCTGGTAATTACGCTTCAAAAAGGAGAAAACGATGATGAAATTGGACAAATAA
The DNA here is from genome assembly GCA_043770265.1 of Flavobacterium sp. Lineage (GTDB taxonomy): Bacteria > Bacteroidota > Bacteroidia > Flavobacteriales > Flavobacteriaceae > Flavobacterium. Next base: position 6,648 of record JAYVIK010000060.1, read on the forward strand.
TAGAATATGCTTTACAGCAAAAATGTGTGCGAGGCGTCACATTTCAGCCCACACAAGTAGCGGGAAGAAATGACAATTATGAAGATACTTCAGGCAGAATAACTTTGACCGAAGTGAGAAGAAAAATCTACGAACAATTTCCTCTTTTTACACCCGAAGATTTAATTCCAGTTCCATGTAATCCAGATGCTTTGTGTATGGCCTATGCTTTGAAAGTGGATGGCGATGTTTTTCCGATGACGCATTTGATAAATCCAGAAGATTTACTAAATAATTCCAAAAATACTATTGTTTTTGAACACGATGAAAAACTAAAAACCCACATGCTCAATCTCTTTAGTACAGGAATTTCAGTAGATTGTGCCGAAGGGGAATTAAACGAATTGATGTGTTGTTTGCCCAGAGTACAATCGGATTCATTGCATTATGACAATTTATTTCGGATTTTGATTATGAATTTTATGGATGCCCATGATTTTGATGTTCGTGCAGTTAAAAAATCTTGCGTGCATATTGTGAGCGATAAAATGAAAATTATCCCTTTTGAGACGATGAATTTATTTTACAGAGACCACAAAATTAATGACATTCGAGAAAAACTAAACCTTAATTAAACAACCAACTATGGAAATACTATTTATTTTATGCACAATAGTGATATTACTCAGCATCACAACTTTTATCGTAGGACTTTGCATACGATCTTCTTCAAATGAAAAGTACAAGAAAATAGGATTACAAATGATACTTTACTCCACAATAGCTTTCGTAATTGGTTTTGGAACTTGTTATGCTGCAGTAATTGCCAACTAGTGTTGAATAAATTGAATTGAAAATTCGAATTAACTATGATAAAATCACTTGAATAAAAAATCCTTCTCTTAAACAAAAAAAGGACTCATTTTCACGAGCCCTTTTTTTATTCGACAATCAACCTAAACTGATTGTTCTTCTGCTTTCTTTTTTGCTTTTTTCTCTTTGTAAGATTCCCAAGTAGCTCCGCCAACCCAATAGGAAACGAAACCAACCAAGAAAAACATCAACCAAAATCCTATTGTTAGGACGGTTAAGAAAAGCAAAAAGCCTAAATACTGTGTAAAATCAAACATTTTTTCCGGAATTTTTGAATGTAGCCACAAATGTATGCTTAATATTTTTTCTTAGCAATAAATAGTTGATAATATTTTTTATAAACCCAAGTAATTTGTAAATTCAGAGACATTTGAATTCCATTTCTTTAGCTATTACTATTGAATTTGTTAAAAGAGAATTTAAAACAAAATCTAAAACGATCCTAAAATGAGGTACAGAATAGAAAAAGATACGATGGGTGAAGTACAAGTTCCAGCCGACAACTATTGGGGAGCACAAACCGAACGTTCCAGAAACAATTTTAAAATTGGCCCATCTGCATCGATGCCTACAGCAATAATTGAAGGTTTTGCTTATCTAAAAAAAGCTGCAGCTTACACCAATTTTGATTTGGACGTTCTTCCAATCGAAAAACGGGATGTTATTGCCGAAGTCTGCGACGAAATCTTGGCCGGAAAACTAACTGATGAATTTCCGTTAGTGATTTGGCAAACGGGTTCCGGAACACAAAGTAATATGAACGTTAACGAAGTGATTGCTAATCGGGCTCAAGTTTTAAAAGGATTTGCCATTGGCGAAGGCGAGCAAATTATCAAAGCCAATGATGATGTGAATAAATCACAATCTTCCAATGATACTTTTCCCACAGCGATGCACATTGCAGCTTACAAAATGGTGGTAGAAATTACTATTCCAGCGGTCGAAAAGTTAAGAGATACGCTTCAAGAGAAAGCAGTTAAATTCAAAACTATCGTTAAAATAGGTCGGACGCATTTGATGGACGCCACGCCTTTGACTTTGGGACAAGAAATTTCTGGATACGCAGCCCAATTAAGTTATGGATTGAAAGCTATCAAAAATACCTTAACTCATTTATCTGAAATCGCTTTGGGTGGAACTGCCGTTGGAACAGGATTGAATACACCAGACGGATATGACATAAAAGTTGCCGAATATATTACCCAATTTACCGGACATCCTTTTATATCTGCTCCTAACAAATTCGAAGCTTTGGCGGCTCACGATGCAATCGTAGAAACCCACGGCGCTTTGAAACAATTGGCAGTTTCCTTAAACAAAATTGCAAACGATATTCGAATGTTAGCTTCTGGACCACGCTCGGGAATTGGCGAAATCAATATTCCAGAAAATGAACCTGGTTCTTCTATAATGCCAGGAAAAGTAAATCCAACCCAATGCGAAGCCTTGACTATGGTTTGTGCACAAGTGATAGGAAATGATGTGGCGATTTCTGTTGGAGGAATGCAAGGCCATTATGAATTGAATGTTTTCAAACCCATGATGGCAGCCAACTTTCTGCAATCGGCGCGATTGTTGGGTGATGCTTGCTTGTCTTTTGATGAACATTGTGCCAGCGGAATCGAACCCAATTACAAACGAATCGAAGAGTTAGTCAATAATTCCTTGATGTTGGTTACAGCTTTGAATACTAAAATTGGCTACTATAAATCGGCTGAAATCGCTCAAACTGCTCACAAAAACGGAACAACTTTACGGGAAGAAGCCATTCGTTTGGGTTATGTTTCAGCAGAAGATTTTGATGCTTGGGTAAAACCTGAGGATATGGTGGGAAGTTAGAAGCGGGAAGTTAGAAGCGGGAAGTTGGGAGTTAGAAGTTGGGAGTTAGAAGTTAGAAGCTTTAAACCTAACAGGTGGGGTGTCAATTTTGAAGGGTCTAATTTTTAAAACTTCGTTCTTTTTTTAATTAGTTGACTTTATAATTCTAGGACAAAAAACGCAAAATGAATCGAGCCTACGGCTCTCTATTGGATGCTTGACGATATAAACCGGACTAAAGTCCGGCCTTACAAAATGCACCGAGCCCAAGGCTCTACTTAGTTATGCGCAAGTTCCATAGGAACGGGACATATTGTAGCAACGGATTTTAATCCGTTGGATAATGAATATTAAATTTAATTTGATCCAAGAAAAAAGAACGAACAATTTTTTAATAATCTATTCAGATTTGACACCCCACCTAACAGGTTTTAAAAACCTGTTAGGTTTAACTGTACTAATATTAAACCGAAAGCAATTCAAAAACTTGATTGGCAATTTCAACCTCTTCATTAGTAGGAACTACTAAAATTTTGGTTTTAGATTGTGGTAAATTAATTTCCCTAATTTCTTTCGAGCGCAAATCATTTTTAGCTTCGTCAAGTTCAATTCCAAAATACTCCATATCGGTACAAACCAATTTTCGAATGTAGGAAGAATTTTCTCCAATTCCAGCTGTGAAAATAATGGCATCTAAACCGCCCAAAGCGGCTACATAAGAACCAATATATTTTTTGATTCGGTAGGCATTCATATCTAAAGCCAATTGACATTCTTTGTTTCCTTGCTCGGCATTGGATTCAATATCTCTCAAATCACTGAAACCAGTTAAACCTAGCATTCCACTTTGTTTATTGAGCATTGAACTCACTTCGTTTATAGAATATCCCAACGAATTCACCATATAAAAGATTACCGATTGATCTACATCGCCGCTACGAGTTCCCATTATCAAACCATTCATTGGCCCAAAACCTAAAGTAGTATCAATACTTTTCCCATCTTTTATGGCTGCCATACTACACCCATTTCCTAAATGTATGGTAATAATTTTAGATGATTTCTCTAAAAAATGAATCGCTTTCTCAGAAACATATTTATGACTTGTTCCGTGAAAACCATAAACACGAATCTTATTTTCTGTCAAAAGAAAATTTGGTATGGCATATTTGTAGGCTTCAACAGGAAGTGTTTGGTGAAAAGCAGTATCAAAAACAGCTACTTGTTTTGCAGCATTAAAAATATCCTCAGCCACAACAATTCCTTCGAAATTGGCTGGATTGTGCAATGGAGCCAATTCAAAAAGTTGCTTGATTCTATCTTTTACTTCATCATTGATAACGGTAGTATTCGAGAAATGGCTTCCCCCGTGAACGACACGATGACCAACAGCATTAATTTCTTGAGTACTTTTAATCACACCCACTTTTTCATCCATCAATAATGTGGCGATTTTTTCTAACCCTATTTTATGATTGGCAATGGGCAACGTTTTTTCTATTTTATCCGTTTTGGTAACATAACTCAAATTGGATGTTTCTAATCCAATCCTGTCAATCATTCCTGAACAAATTATTGCTGCCGATGGCATTTCTATTAATTGGTATTTTATGGAAGAACTTCCTGAATTTATTATAACTATTTTCATTTTATCTTATTTTCCTCTCCCCGACCCTCTCCGAAGGAAAGGGAGACTGGGTAGATATGTTGTGTAATTATCTTTTCTTTTTAATTTTCAATCTGAAATCTGCAATCTAAAGTCCTTGAGCCTGAATAGCGGTAATAACAACAGTGTTGATAATATCGTCAACGGTACAACCACGACTCAAATCGTTTACAGGTTTGTTCAATCCTTGCAACATTGGACCAATAGCCAAGGCGCCAGTTTCTCTTTGAACAGCTTTGTACGTATTATTTCCTGTATTCAAATCAGGAAAAATTAAAACGCTAGCATGTCCTGCGACTTCTGAATTGGGCATTTTACTATGACCCACTTCTAAATCTACTGCAGCATCATATTGAATTGGTCCTTCAATTTTTAAATCAGGTCGTTTGTTTTTTACAATTTCGGTTGCTGCTCTTACTTTTTCAACTTCATCCCCTTTTCCTGATGAACCCGAAGAATAGGATAGCATCGCAACTTTTGGTTCAATTCCGAAAGCCAAACTTGAATCTGCTGATGAAATCGCAATTTCTGCTAATTGTTCTGCGGTTGGATTTGGATTAATGGCACAATCGCCAAAAATGGAAACTCTATCTTCTAAACACATAAAGAATATTGAAGAAACCACTGACGAATTGGGTTTGGTTTTAATGAATTGCAATGCTGGCAAAATAGTGTGTTGGGTAGTGTGTGCCGCTCCTGATACCATTCCATCGGCGTGACCTTTATAGACCATCATGGTTCCAAAATACGAACCGTCCTCCATTAAATCTTTGGCAATTTCCAAAGTCATTTTCTTTTCTTTTCGAAGTTCGTAATAGGTATTCACATAATCATCATAATTTTTATCATTCCTTGGATTGATAATCTGAACTTTTGTAAAATCCATATCTAAACCTAAGTCTGCAGCTTTGCTAACGATTTGTTTTTTGTTACCAAGAATCGTAATTTCAACAACATCCATCAACAGTAATCGAGAAGCAGCAACAAGAATTCTATCGTCGTTCCCTTCAGGTAATACCACATGTTTACGGTGTTTTTTGGCTCTTTTTACCAAATTATATTGAAACATTTTTGGAGTCATTCCTTCTACTTCAAACTTGATGAATTTTTCTGTCAAACTATCTAAATCAACATATTTCTCGAATGTGTCGATTGAAGTTTGAATTTTCTGCTTGTTATTGGCATAAATTTTAGGCTTAATATCTCCAATTTTATTTGCAATCACATAAGTACCCTCTTTAACCGCAATGATGGGTACTACTGGCGAAAGTCCTTCAATTAATTTAAGAATAGTATCTTCAGGAATAATATTTCCAGTCAAAATGATTCCCGAAATGGAAGGATAATTTACAGATTCATTGGCTTGTAAAGCTCCCAAAATAATATCGGCTCTATCTCCAGGAGTAATGACTAAGCCATCTTCTTGTAAGTGCATCAAATAATTTCTTAGTTGCATTGCTCCTACACTAAAACTCGATATTTGATTATTAAGATAGGCTTCGCCAAACAAAACTTTAGCATCCAATTCGTTTACAATTTCTTGAATTGTAGTGTTATTGAGACTATTTATAATTGGAATAGCATCGACCAAAACTCCACTTGGCAAGCTTTTCTTCAAACCTAATTTAATCAATTCTATATTTTGAGGTTGTACCTTATTGGCGATAACCGACAATACTTCAACCTCTTTTTGTTTGAATGAATCATAAGCTAAACGCATGCCATCTACTAATTCGTCTAAGGTTTTATTCATTCCAGAACCCACAATAATGACAGGAATTCCTAAATTTTTTGCGATAAGTACATTCAAATCCATTTCAATCACAGTACCTTCGCCTATAAAACTAGAACCTTCAACTAAAACAAAATCAAATCGATCTTCTAATTGTTTGTATTTTTCAATAATTAAATCGATTACTTCTCCAATTTTACCTTTATTTTTCTTTTTGATTAATTTGCTTTTTTTGATTGCATAAGCATCATCATAAGAAATATCCAACCCAAAATGGTTGATTATTGTTTCGATATGATTATCAGGTTTATCCTCTTCAAAATCTTCAACTATAGGCTTGAAATAACCTACTTTAGCAGTTTTGCCAATTAGAGTGCTCATCAATCCCAAAGTGACGATTGATTTTCCACTATCTTCCTCGCTCGTTGCGATGTATATCGCTTTATTCATTTTTAAATTCTTTAAATTTATTTTCAACTATTTTATGCAAAATCTCATTCTAAACTTTCAAAACCAATGTCGCCTTTTGAAATAAAATAACATCCCAATAACGATCAAAAACATGGCACCAACAACGGTATAGTAGCCATATTCGTACTCTAATTCAGGCATAAATTTGAAATTCATTCCATATACACCTACAATAAACGTCAGTGGAATAAAAATGGCAGAAACTACTGTAAGCGTTTTCATAATCTCGTTCATCTTATGACTTTGTGCCGAAAAATAATAATCAGAAGCACTGTGAAGCGAACTCATATCCGATTCAATTTGCTCTAAAAGCTCTAAACTTTTTTGGTGTAATCGGGCAAAAAAAGTAAAGTTCTCCACTTCAATAACATTAAAAACGTCGTCGTCCTTGATACTTTTGATGTCGTACAAAGAATCCCGTAACGGAATAATGGCACGTTTCAAAAAATTAAAATTATCGCGATGTTTCTCAATTTTTTCCAAAATTATTGGATCAGTACTATTTTTAGTTTGATCTATCAATTTCTCAATTTTATCTTCTTCATTTTCAATAGTTATGTAGAAATTTTCCATAATCGCATCTAGAAGAATGTACAATAAATAATCAACTTTTTTGGTTCTTACAATCCCCGAATGGGTTCTAATTCGTTCTCTAATATGCGTAAAAAAATCACTTCTTTTCTCTTGGAAAGAAATCAAAACACCATCTTTTACCAAAAAACTAATTTGTTCAGCACTAATATTGTCGGTATCGCCTGCTGGCAACAATGATTTTATATTAAAAAATAAAATGTCTTGTTGTTCTTCGATTTTGGTTCTTCGGTTGGTGTTCAAAATATCGGCAAGCATAAAGTTGTCAATTTTAAAATAGTCACTAACCGATTTTAAAAAAACTAAATCATTAAGTCCGTGAATATTAAGCCAATTCGTTTTTTGTATATTAATGTATTTTTTTAAATCAAAAACATTAAAATCGGAAAATTCAGCAAAATTTAAATCATCATAAACAAACAGCTGTATTTCTGAATCTGTCCTTTTATGAATCCCAGTGTATTCTAAATTATACGGTTGGAGTTTTCTACCTTTCTTGTATTTGATTTTTCTCATCCAATTTTTTTATGTAGTAATATTACAAAAATATTTTAAAACGAATATCATTTAAAGATTATGATTTTTTTCTAAAATGAAAACAATATTCTACATATTCCAACAAAGCACAAAATTAATTACTAATAATAACTTCTTTTATGAGATAAATCATTTGATTATTGCAAATAAAATTATCATGAAATAAAAGTACAACTAATGCTAATTTTTGAATAGAAAAGTATTCGCAGACCAAATCATTTTTTTGACAAATTATATATATCGCAGTCATAAAATAAATCCCAACCGATTTCTAAAACCTGTTGGGATAAATAAAAAAAAAACCGAACTATTACTAGTCCGGTTTCAGAAAATAAATTAAAAGGAGTACTTAATCTTTTTGAGAATTTACAGCTAAGCTATAGATTACCAAACCAAATCCAATTTTGTTGATAGCATCAGCGATGTTGTAAGCCACATCAATATTACCAGCTGGAATTAATCCGTTGTACCAACCTGTTGTTCCCATCATATATCCTAATGGATAAATTGCCCAACCTACAAGTACAAACCAACACAAGATTTTGTGTGCTTTTTGAATTTCTCCACCAGCAGCTACAGCTAATTTTGATGCTTCGCCTAACCATATTTCGTAAACTATTGCGAAATAAGCAACACCAGAAAGGAATCCCCAGAAAGCAGCACTCTCAGTATATACTACCTCTCCAAAGTAACCTGTAACTAACATCACTATAGAATAAATAATCATTTTCCATAGCAACGATTTTTTTGCACCAGCTACCTTGAGGATTAGATAAAATTCTAAACACATCAACGGCACCGTCAATACCCAGTCAACATAACGAAAGAATGTTGGCGATTCGCCAAATGAAGCCCAATAATCTCTCATGTAAAAATAATGAACTGCTGCAATGAAGGTGATTAAACCTGAAACTAAAACTGAAGTGCGCCACTTTTTATCAAACTGATTCAATGATAAAAAGAAAAAAGCTGATGCGGCCATCATGGCCATACAACCTACAAAGAAAGTAAACCCTACGTAATCGGTTGGTAATAATTTCCCGATTAATCCTGGAATAAGCATTAATTTTGTCATAATAAATTTATTTAAATTATTTTTTTGTTGAAGCAAATGTATTAAAAGTTAAACAATAAAAAAATATTTTGTTTACTTTTTTTTGACTAATTTTAAACAATAATTAAATTCAATGAAAAAATATACTAATATAGCAATCGTAGCAAGCTTTTTTGGGCTTTGGATGGATTCATATTTCTCGACCAAACTTCAAATAATATCAGGGTTTTTCTTAATTTTCACTTTTGGTATTTTGCATGGAGCGAATGATTTGTTAATTATCAATAAAATAAATGTTGAAAAAACAGCTAATTCTAAGCTCAAAATTCTCGGATATTATGTTGTTGTGGTCTTAACGGGCCTGCTTTTATTTTACAGTATTCCACAATTGGCTCTACTCCTATTCATTATTGTAAGTGCGTGTCATTTTGGAGAGCAACAATGGTTGCATTTGCAATTTCATTTTTTAAAATGGTTTGTAATCTTATTCCAATTCGTTTATGGATTGTCTATTTTGCTGCTATTATTTATTTTTCATACCAAAGAAGTACAAAGTATCATTTTGAGCATTGCAGATATTAATATCCCAATTCCGTATTTTACTACACTACTGGAGATTTCGGGCATAGTTTTCATCAGTTTAAGCGCCTATTTTTATTGGAAATCAGAAAAAATTAGAAATAAACTGCTTTTGGAATTCTTTTATTTAATCGTTTTTACGATTATTTTCAAATCTTCCAGTTTGATATGGGGATTTGCCATTTATTTTGTTTTATGGCACAGCATTCCTTCTATAATTGACCAAATTAAATTCTTGAATGGTTCTTTTTCTATAAAATATTTTATAGGCTACTGCCGTTCTGCGGGAATTTATTGGCTCGTTTCTATTATAGGTATAATACTTATATATTTTACCCTCAAAGAAGATCAACTATTCAATGCTTTATTTTTCTCTTTTTTAGCGGCCATAACCTTTCCACATACTGTTGTTATAAATCGAATGTTTCAAGGGAAAAAGAAACAAAAAGATTAAAGGCATAAAAAAACCGAGCCATTACTGAATCGGTTTTAATCTTTATATTCTTCAAAAGATCCCGATAAAAATCGGGATAAGCGATTCACACAATTTTGTTACACAAAATTGGTTCTCTGCTTACTTCACCTCTTCGAATTCAACGTCTTCTACGTTGTCTCCTTGAGTTTGTTCTGCTTGTGGTTGTTGAGCACCACCTTGAGCTTGTTCGCCTTGAGCGTACATTGCTTCAGTAGCTGTTTTCCAAGCTGCATTGATGTTGTCCAATGCTTTTTGAATTGCATCTACGTCTTGTGAACCGTGAGCCATTCTCAATTCAGTCAAAGCGTACTCGATAGCCACTTTGTTATCATCAGTTAATTTCTCTCCAAGTTCTTTCAATTGAGTTTCAGTTTGGAAAATCATTCCATCTGCTTCGTTCAATTTCTCCGCTTTTGCTCTTAACAATTTGTCAGATTCAGCGTTAGCTTCTGCATCTTGTTTCATTCTTTCGATTTCTTCCGATGTTAATCCAGAAGAAGCTTCGATACGAATATCGTGAGATTTTCCAGTTCCTTTGTCAGTTGCCGAAACTTTGATGATACCATTAGCATCAATATCAAAAGTTACTTCAATTTGTGGAACACCTCTTGGTGCTGGTGGAATACCATCTAAGTTGAAACGACCGATAGTTTTGTTAT
>JAYVIK010000061.1:0-5673 GCA_043770265.1 Flavobacterium sp.
CGACTATGCCTTATGTGGCTTTCAAAGTAAAAGACATTTCTCTAGCGGCTTGGGGAAGAAAAGAAATTGAATTAGCAGAAGCTGAAATGCCAGGTTTAATGGCACTTCGTGCGGAATACAAAGACGAACAACCACTTGCTGGCGCTCGTATTGCAGGATGTTTGCACATGACGATTCAAACTGCAGTTTTGATCGAAACTTTGATTGCTCTTGGAGCTGAAGTAACTTGGTCTTCTTGCAATATTTTCTCAACTCAAGATCAAGCTGCTGCTGCTATTGCTGCTGCTGGAATTCAAGTTTATGCTTGGAAAGGTCTTGACGAAGCCTCTTTTGATTGGTGTATTGAGCAAACATTATTTTTTGGTGAAGACAGAAAACCATTGAATATGATTTTGGATGATGGTGGAGATTTGACTAATATGGTTATTGACCGTTTTCCAGAATTGATTGCTGGAATTAAAGGTTTGAGCGAAGAAACTACAACTGGTGTTCACCGTTTGTACGAAAGAGTAAAAGCTGGAACTTTGCCAATGCCTGCTATCAATGTGAATGACTCGGTTACTAAATCGAAATTTGATAACAAATACGGTTGTAAAGAATCTGCTGTCGATGCGGTTCGTCGTGCTACTGATATTATGTTGGCTGGAAAAAGAGTAATCGTTTGTGGTTACGGTGATGTTGGAAAAGGGACTGCGGCTTCGTTTAGAGGTGCTGGATCTATTGTAACAGTAACTGAAATTGATCCAATTTGTGCTTTACAAGCTGCAATGGACGGATTTGAAGTTAAAAAACTGGCTTCTGTTATTCCTACTGCTGACATCGTAATTACTACAACTGGAAATAAAGATATCGTATTGGAAAGTAATTTCCGTGCTATGAAAGATAAAACGATTGTTTGTAACATCGGGCATTTTGACAACGAAATTGACATGGCTTGGTTGAACGGAAACTACGGGAACACAAAAATTGAAATCAAACCACAAGTAGATAAATATACTATTGATGGCGTTGATATTCTTGTTCTTGCCGAAGGTCGTTTAGTAAACCTTGGTTGTGCTACAGGTCACCCAAGTTTTGTAATGAGTAACTCATTCACCAACCAAACGCTAGCTCAAATTGAATTGTGGAAAAACAGCGCGGCATACAACAATGACGTGTATATGTTGCCAAAACATTTGGATGAAAAAGTAGCAATGTTGCATTTAGAAAAACTAGGTGTTGAATTAGAAACTCTACGTAAAGACCAAGCAGATTATATTGGTGTTGAAGTGACTGGTCCATTTAAACCAGAGTATTACAGATACTAAATCTATTTTAGATTTCTGAATTTAGATTTTAGATTATTTTAGAACCCTTACAGGAAACTGAACTAAAATCAGTTTGAATGTGAGGGTTTTTTGTTTTTCTTGCCCATTTAATCCGTTCAATTTATTTTAAGAAAATTTACTTGTGATACCGCTTATACCAAAAGCAATTATTTCCTTTTCTCAGCAAAAAACCGTTTCATTAATTCGGAAGCTTCATTCGCCAAAACACCACGAACTACAGTAGTTTTTGGATGCAATTGTGTTCCCATTTTCTCGAAACCTCGATGTTCATCACTGGCTCCAAAAACAATTTTCGATATCTGGCTCCAATACAAAGCACCAGCACACATTTGGCAAGGTTCAATCGTGACATATAACGTGCAACCCAATAAATATTTTCCGCCAAGAAAATTAGCAGCAGCTGTTATCGCCTGCATTTCAGCATGAGCGGTAACATCAATCAGCATTTCGGTGAGATTATGACTTCGAGCTATGATTTTATTGTCGATTACGATAATGGCACCAACGGGAATTTCGTCTTTTTCAAAAGCCATTTCTGCCTCTTGCAAAGCTTTCTTCATAAAATATTCGTCGGTGAAAGGGTTTTCCATATGGCAAAAATAAGAATTCAATTCGTACATTTGCTTTATGGCTGACAATTTACTTTCAAACATACAAAATCCAACCGATTTACGCTTACTTGACGAAGCCCAACTTCCTCAAGTGGCTCAGGAATTGCGCGATTTTATTATTGGCATTGTGGCTGTAAAAGAAGGACATTTGGGTGCCAGCCTTGGCGTTGTCGAACTTACGATTGCTTTGCATTATGTATTTGATACTCCTAATGATTTGTTGATTTGGGACGTTGGTCATCAAGCTTATGGTCACAAAATTTTGACTGGAAGAAGAGCAAATTTTCATACCAACAGGCGACTTAACGGAATTTCTGGATTTCCAAAACGTAGTGAAAGTGTTTATGATGCTTTTGGCGTTGGTCATTCTTCGACTTCTATTTCGGCAGCTTTGGGAATGGCGATTGCCTCGAATTTAAAAGGTGATTTTGATAAACATCATATTGCGGTTATTGGCGACGCATCGATTGCTTCAGGAATGGCGTTTGAAGGATTGAATCACGCTGGAGTTACAGATGCTAATTTGTTGGTAATTCTCAACGATAACGCTATTGGGATTGATCCAAGTGTTGGTGCTTTGAAAAATTATCTGACTGCGGTAAAAGAAGGAAAAAACCCGAAGCAAAATAATATGATTAAATCCCTGAATTTTGATTATTCAGGACCAATTGACGGCAACGATATTTTTGCAGTTATCAAAGAATTAAAACAATTACAAAAAATAAAAGGCCCAAAATTTCTTCACATCATAACCACAAAAGGAAAAGGATTACAACAAGCCGAAGAAGACCAAGTAAAATATCATGCTCCGGGAAAATTTGACGCTTCAACTGGGGAAATCCTTGCAAAATCAGAAGTGAATTTGCCGCCGAAATTCCAAGATGTTTTTGGTTTAACAATTCTAGATTTGGCTAGAGCCAATGAAAAAATTATAGGAATCACACCCGCAATGCCATCGGGAAGTTCATTGAAATTGATGATGGACGCTTTCCCTAAACGCGCTTTTGATGTAGGTATTGCCGAGCAACACGCCGTAACATTGTCGGCTGGAATGGCAACACAAGGAATGATAGTTTTTTGCAATATTTATTCTACTTTTTTACAACGCGCTTACGACCAAGTCATACACGACGTAGCTTTACAAAATTTGCCTGTGATTTTTTGTTTGGACAGAGCAGGATTGGTGGGTGAAGATGGAGCAACACATCATGGCGTTTTCGATTTGGCTTATTTGCGTTGTATTCCTAATATGATTATTTATTCACCATTGAATGAAATCGCCTTGCGAAACATTTTGTACACGGCACAATTCGGCTTGAATCATCCTATTGCGATTCGATATCCTCGTGGTCGTGGTCAAATTGTGGATTGGCAAAAGCCCTACGAAAAAATTGAAATTGGCCAAGCAAATTGTCTCCAAAAAGGAACAAAAGTAGCCGTTTTATCTAACGGAAATATTGGTAATAATGTGACTTTAGCTTTAGCCAAAATAGGAAATCCTGAAGATTTCGCTCATTATGATTTTGCTTTTGTAAAACCATTGGATGAAAATTTGTTGCATTTCATTTTATCAACATTCGAAAACATCATAACTATTGAAGATGGTGTTGTAAAAGGAGGTTTTGGCACAACTATTGTAGAGTTTGCAACTGAAAATAGGTACAATTCTAACATAGTTACACTCGGAATTCCAGATGAATTTATCGAACAAGGAACTGTTGAAGAACTACAACAATATTGCAAAATTGACGTTGAAGGTTTGTTAATTATTTTATCGAATTATGAAATTAATTAATTTCTCCATATTTAAGTCTTTATGAAGTGTTACTTTCCAATTCAAACACTATTGATTTTTTTATTTTCTTTTAATTGTTTTTCGCAAGAGAAAGAAATTGTGCTTGATACAATCCAACCAAATCAAGTTGTTATAACGAACGATACGATTGTTCAAAGAGATACGATAAAAAATATTGTGATTGATATTAATCCTATGTTAACTCCAAAAAAAGTCCAGCAAATAATACAACTTCAATCAAATAAAATATCGAGAATCCCTTTGAAATTTGACAAATATTGGAGCAAAAAAAATATGATAGGTTTAGATATAAATCAAATTGCATTTGTAAATTGGAATGCGGGCGGAATTAGTTCGGTTGCAGGATTAATTAAGGGGCATTTTTTAAGAAAACGTTCTGACATTAGTAGCGAATGGCAAAATGAGCTTAGTTTTAGATATGGTTTGAATAAGCAAGAAAATGTAGAGCTACGAAAATCAGACGATGAAGTGCGACTTAATTCTAGTTATGGTTATCGAAAAGACACATTGTCCAACTGGTATTACAGTGCAAAATTCAATTTTAACACGCAATTTTCAAACGGGTATCGGTATCCAAATACCAACAAACCCATATCAAGGGCTTTTGCTCCAGCATATACTTTCCTTGGCGTTGGTGCAAATTATTTACTTAAAAAAAAGAAATTTGATGCCTATATTTCTCCATTAACATTAAAAAGCACTTTAGTTTTTGACCAAGTTCTTGCCAATCAGGGGGCATTTGGAGTAGCAAAAGCAATTTATGATACTCAAGGAAATGTTCTGATTGAAGGAAAAAATACCAGAACAGAAGTTGGATTTCTAGCCACAAATTATTACAAAAGTGAAGTGATGAAAAATATAATTATGGAAAACCGGCTGAGTTTGTATTCAGATTATATAAATAATTTTGGTAATATTGATGTTGAGTGGCGACTTCAATTTGATTTACTGGTCAATCAATACATTAAAGCAAACGTTGGATTGCATATGATTTATGATGATGATGTGAAAACTTCAGAAAAAGTAGACGGTGAGACAATAATAAAAGGGGCAAGATTACAGCTTCGGCAATCAATTGGTGTTGGGTTGGTCTATAATTTTTAAGTTTTAATTCGTCTTTCTACCGTTGATAGTTTCGTATAATTCCAAAGCATTTCCGTCGGTCAAAAGGGAAACGTAATGGCAAATATGCAACAGCCTTTTGTACAAATCCTCTTTTTCTTCCAAGAATTTTTCGGGTAACATTTTCAATAATAATTTGTCATAATTGGAGGCGTTGCCATTAAATTTATTGTTGAAAGCGGTGATGAATTTATCCAACAAGGTTTGTATAATTTGGTAACCAACTATTTCTTTTTCAATGACTTCTCGACTTTGATAAATGTTTTTCACACTCAATTTGATGATATCGTCCATCTGCACTTTATATTTGCTTTTATCGGTCAATGCGTAAGGAAAACGCCCATGTAAAATGGCTTCTTCGTTTTCGATAAAAACTTTCACGGCATCATTGATCAAACTCCCAATTGCCAAAGCTCTCAAATAACTGATTCGGTCTTCTTTTGTAGTTAATGTATTGTATTTACTGGTATCAATGCTATCTTTCACCAATTTTATTAAATATTCTAAAGCAAAATCTTCGGAAACCAAACCTAAATTTATACCGTCTTCAAAGTCGATAATCGTATAGCAAATATCGTCGGCAGCCTCAACCAAATAGGCTAAAGGATGTCTTTCGAAACCAATGTCTTTTCCATCTTTATTAGGAATCATCCCCAATTCCGAAGCCACATCTTGAAAAAATGCCGCATCTGATTGAAAGAAACCGTACTTTTTGTCGGCAATATTCGTGGTTGGTTTTTTGGGCAAACTTTCCTTTGGATATTTCATAAACGCACCGAGAGTGGCATACGAAATT
>JAYVIK010000062.1:0-17004 GCA_043770265.1 Flavobacterium sp.
ATTTGATCATTTACTACAAATCAAAAACCGAAGTGCGCTTTCCTCGAATCAAATCTTTCAAGCGAATCCAAAAAGCTAAAGTTAAATAAACACCAAACCACAAACCGGCGGTGACAAAAGTAATGTAGATAAAAAACAATCTCACATCTGAAACTCGCATTCCCAGTCTATCGGCAAGTCGTGAAGAAACGTGAAAACCACGTTTTTCGAAAAAATATTTGAGTTGTAAGACAGCTCTCATTTTTTTATTTTTGGTAAAATTAAGAAATTTTCTTCAATAATTCCATTCCAATGGCACAATCTAAGCAACGGCTTTTGTTGCAATATTCGTTTTTGAGTTGTAATAAAGATTGTGTTTCAAAAGCATTTTTTGATTTTATTCCAAAAGAACTAAACTTATCCGTTATTGCGTTTTTCTCAGGAGCCACTTCGTTTATTAATTGAACCAAATCTTCGGAAATTTCCTTTCCTTGGCTTTTCGCATAAGCGAATTGAAGCGGAATTATGGTATTTATTATTACTAAATCGACAAATGATTTGGAAAGATTCTTTTTCTTTTTTGGACTTTCTTTATCAAACTGATAATGATTTTGCCAATAATTGGAAACCGAAATATCTAATGTCTTATAAATACTTTTCACCGAATTGGACGTGCTAATTATTGAAAATAAATTTTGCTGACTGTGGTATAAATTTGCCAATTGCGACAATCGTATCGTAGGAAAATTATCAGGGCGGTGTTTAAAAAACTGAACGGGTTCACTAATTTTTTTCTCCAATTGGTATTTGTGCAACAAATAAAAATACCTAAATTTTAAATCCTTAAAATAATTATCTTCTTTTTCTAAATCCAATAAACTAGCATTTCCTAATAGTAAAGCTTCGAGATTTTCGACCTCAAAACTTTCTTTTCTGACAATCGAGAATGGAATGGATTGAGCTATTTTCAAAAAAATATCGCCATTGGTATTCAATCCAAAATTCTTGGCCAAAAGGCAAAACAAAACCGCCTCCCAATCGTTATTTGTCTCTTTTAATAATTGAAAAATTGGATTGGATTTTCGTTCCAAACGTTCGAAAAACAAACGTTCTTGCCAATTTTTCAATGTAAATTCTTTGATATCTTTGAGTTGTTTTTCACAAAAAATCCACGATTTCGGCGACATCAACGATTGATAATTGATTATTGTAGCAGGATCGACATAATTCTTGAGTACTAAAACTGGAATTTCGGAATTGTTGCTTCTGAAAATTTCGGTATCATGTTCCCAAACCACATGAAGAATCACATTTTCATAGGCTTCGTCTCGCTCGTGATGATGCACATACCAATCAGAAGATTTAAGATGAATCTCAACATTTCCCGCCCATTTTTGATTTCCAATTATAATCTGAGCATTAAAAAAATCAGGACCGGCTAGTTCTAAATAGTGTCCAACATTGATAATGGTAATTTCTTCTCCGTTGAAAGTTTTCAAATTCAAGCTATTGAATTTCTTGAATTTCCAAAGGTAATGGAGAAAATCTTCTTTCATTTTTTAACTTTTAGATTGATGACTAAAGTAGTAAAAAAAAGTATTTTACTGGAAATTTTACAGCTATTGTTTTTTTTTCGATTCTATTTATCGCATCAAATACAATTTAGCGCAAGCCCGAGCATCGGATAAAGCTTCGTGATGGTTGAGTTCAATCCTCATTTCTCGACAGCAATCACTAAGTTTAGTTGGTTTCAACCCTTTGGCTTTGTAAATTTTTACAGTACATTCCCAACGAGAACCAATATTTAAAGCCTCATAATCTAAACCGTAAAGTGCCATCGATTTGGCCAAAACATTCCGATCAAAACTTTCGTTGTGCGCTACAACAACACGGTTTTGCAGTCGTTTTTGAATTTCAGGAAAAACTTGTGCAAAGGTTTTGGCATTCGCAGTATGATGCGGATATATTCCGTGAACCGCAATTGTGTAGGGATTATATTCGTTTCTCGGAGGTTTAATTAAAGTAACAAACTCATCGACAATCACTCCGTTTTCTACAGTAACAATTCCTACTGAACAAGGATGATAGGCTGTAGCGGTTTCAAAATCTATGGCGGTGAAAGTCATTTTAGATTGCAGATTTTAGATTGTAGATTTTAGAAGTTGGGAGTTGGAATTAACAAATTGAAATTCAAAAAAAAGGTTTGAAGTCATTTAAAGATTAATTTATTTTGTCAGCAAAAGTAATTCTAGTTCCTCTTTATTGGAAAAAATTCCAAACCAATCCAAATCGAATAATAAAATCACCTGACGGATTATTTGGAGATGACAGGAAATTATATCCTGAAAGCGATGAATTAAAATGTTCTAAGGTCAAATAAACCCTTGTCCTTTGTATCTGAGCATTAAAGAAAAAATCGAGGTTGGCATAATTGCCAATTTTTTTCTGATTTTGAACAAAAAACTCCCCGATTACAGGATTGTATTCGTTCCCAAAATAGTTGGTAAAATAATTTAAAGTCACTCCAGTTTGGAAAAACAAGGCTTTATGAAACATATCTTGAGAGTAATAAAACGTGTTTCTTGTTACAAATTCTGGAACATTAAGAATCAAATCCGATTGATCGACTTTTTGATACAAAAGCGTATTGTCTAATGCTAATTTCCAAAATTTAAACTCATTACTCGCCTTTACTGATAAATAATTGATGGTATTGCTATACTGAGATGGTGCAATAATTTGCTGTTGTAAAGCAATTTGTTTTGCACTAGAACGATCCGCAAAATACAAATGATCATTAAATATCGAATATTGGGCTGAAATAGTAACCCAAGGCGAATGGGCATTGACCGTAATCGAATTTATTTTTTCGTTCTTAAAATCGTTAGACCAATTGTAATTTACATAACTACTTTGATACAAATTATAGTTGTCATTGGGCAATTTGTTTATGTTTTGATATTGGAAAGAAAGCGATGTTTCGTCATTTAGCTCATATTGCATTTTTGCCTCCAAATTCGATAGCGATTGATTGGTAAACGACCTTGAAAACAGAAATTTTCCAGTCCATTTGTTTTTCTGATATTCATATTGACCTACATAAGAGTCTATTCTTCGAGTTAATGAGGCTGGAATTTCAAACTTCTCGTCCAACATCAATACCGGATCAGTTTTCTTATCCAAAATCAAAATTTGATTGTAATAATAATTGCTAAAATAATCATCCACAAAAAAATTGAATTTCCCTAAAGTGGTGTTTTCATAAATCAAACCTACCTTATTATAGGTCTTGTTATAATGCGTTTGGTCATTGATACCGCTAGTTTTATAGGAATCTCCAAATCGATATGCAGTCGTACTTCCATCAGTTGCATTTACTGTAGTCTGATTGTATTCGAAATATTTATTTTCGTAATTCAATTGGTGAGTTACATACAAATTATTGTTTCCCTTCACGGAATTAATTCTAAAATGGTGATCCAAAAACACCCGCTTCCCTTTCAGAAACGATCGTGCATCAGTCAAATAAACTTCCAATCGGTCTCGTTCTAAAAATGCTGGGTTACCACTTTCAAAATCATTCAAAGTTGTAATTCCACCATTTTCTTCATTCAAAATATCTTGGCTCACAAAATGAGCATTGGCATAATACCGTTTGTTTTTCGTGTTATAACTCGTGGTGAACCTGAAATTTCCGGTACTAGCCATCTGATTTACATATTTACCTTCAGAGCGTAATCCTTTGTAAGCCATCGAAAAATTAAATCGTGGAGAAGTATTTACCGTAAAAAAAGCATCCACATTTTGCCCTTTCTTCATAACCGATTTAAAATACCATTCCGTAACAGGAGTTGCCACCGACGAATACCGTATTTGGTTGGCTTCAAGAAAATTAAAATGCTTGGCTTTGAATCCAAATTCAGGAAGAGGTGAAAAAGTATTCAAACTGTATTGCAAAGTATTGTAAGTTTGCCCTTCGTTAGAAAAAGCCAGAAGTCCAAAAAGGTCTTTTCGCAAATAATTATGACTGTATCTTTTTTGAATGGTAAGCGAAGTATCTATATAAGTTGTGTCACGCTCCAAAGTAATCACCCGATACATATCAATCGTTGCCACAGGTTCATTCTTCTTCACAGAATCTTTACCAATAAGATTATCAAAAATATTTGGTTTTTTACCGTTTTTCTCCTGAGAAAAAAGCAAACTAGAAAAAGACAACAAAACAACCAGAAAAGAAATTCTCATCGAGAAAGGATATAATTAGGAGGCACTATTTATTTAATCAAGGCAAAGGTAAATGAAAAAAGATACAAATAAAAAACCACACTCAATTATAGCCCTCTTAAAAGTTTTATTTGGGCGTGACCCTTCAGTTGCGTCGTCGTGCCTCCGCGCAACTTCGGGTCGGGCTGTACGTTCCCGCTTTTTTTTAATTGCCACGGGTGTAAACCCGTGGCAATTAAAAAAAGAGCTCCACTGCCATCCCTCACGCATCCTATAAACAATGAAATTGGGCAAGATTTGACAACTTTCAAAAAGTTGTCAAATCTAAATCAAGAATTACTACTTTTATATCGAAAAAATTCATCCTATTATTTTTCAAATAATACCCAATGCTACTCACCAATTTTTCAACTTTCATCCTAGAAGCTGGTACCGATGAAGCCGGCCGTGGCTGTCTGGCTGGTCCGGTAACGGCAGCAGCGGTTATCCTCTCCCCAACCCTCTCCAAAGGAGAGGGAGCAAAAACGGACACTATAAAATTTCTATTAACACAACTAAACGATTCCAAACAACTTTCTGAAAAGGTTAGGGATAAATTGCGTCCAATAATTGAAGAAATGGCTGTTTCATTTGCTGTAACGCATTTGCATCCGAAAGAAATTGACGAAATCAACATCCTTAATGCTTCGATGAAAGGAATGCAGGAATGTATTTTGAAACTAAATCCAACTCCCGAATTCATTATTGTGGATGGCAATCGAGCTTTGAACGCCAAATTGGGTTTGAAAACCACTTTTGGAAAACGATTTACAAAAGAAGAAATCGAATTATTGAAATCGATTCCCAACCAAAGCATCATAAAAGGAGATTCGAAATATTTGAGTATTGCAGCAGCTTCCGTTTTGGCAAAAACGTATCGCGATGAATATATGAACTTGATTCACGAAGAATTCCCAATGTACAATTGGAAGAAAAACAAAGGCTATCCCACTCAAGAACACCGTGAAGCCATCCGAAAATATGGCACTACAAAATACCATAGAATGAGTTTTCGATTGTTGCCGGAACAGTTGAAATTGGAGATTTAGATTGTTTTTCAATAAAATCTTTTTGATGATTTGTAATGAATTATTTATATATTTGAGATTCAATATTATATGGCTTTTATCACATAAATCTATTCAAAAAAGTTTGGCTTTGTGTGATTTTGTCAGACCTAAATACAAGTTACCTGCAAGTGCTTAACCAATCTCGACTCAATGGAAAAAAACACAGATTTATTTGGAAATGAAATCAAGAAAAAAACGTATAAATCTGCCACTGAAAAGGAATTGATTAACTCCGACAAAGTTTTATTTTCAGAAAGATTAGAAAGATTAAAGTTTGTAAAAAAACATAATCCTAAAGTCTATTCAATGTTTGGAGATTTGGAATTTGTATTTACATTTAGTGAAATTCAACAATGTTACGTTAACGGCCATTTTATCGCGACAATAGTGTTGTCACAGTCATTTTTAGAAAAATTGCTTGATATTCATTTATCAAAAAAAGGATTAGAAAAAGCAACAAAATATGGACTGGAGAAAATGATTAAAGTTGCTGTAAAAGAAAATATTCTACACCCAAAAGTATTAGAACTTCTAAATAATTTGCGCTTGAAAAGAAATCCATTTATCCACTCAAAAGATTGGGATTATCCACATACTTTATCCAAAAGAAGTTTTGAAAATAGATTGCGACCAGAAGAACAATTAGAAAAAGACGCATCTGAAGCTATGAGTTTACTGTATACCATTTTTAAGTATCCATTAGACTAAACTCACCAGTAGGTCACAGCTAAAGATCGTAGCGTGCGCACAACAAATAATAAATTACAATACAAACAAATAAAAACCCCACTAGTGCTCGTCTGCGACGAGTACCTACTTAAATCAATAATCAAATCGTAGGGTTTACAACGCGGGTAGCTATAAGAATTATGAAGAAATTAATTCCGTTTTTTGCAATGTAAATTATGTTTTTTTTAAGAACCGCTGTGTAAACGCTTAATTTAGTTTACAAAAAGTAAATTGGTCCTCGTCGCAGACGAGCTAATAGGAAGAAACCTAAAAAGAGAAATTAAATAAAAAACAAATTTGGCAAATGTTATCTAATTAGCTAACTTTGCAAAACTATTAAATCTGTAATGGAAGATAAATTTATTAGGGACATTTTTTATTTTGAAGATTATTACCTCGAGTTTTACGATGGACTAAAACCCGCAGTAAAAAAGAAATTCAATTGGACTTTAGAATTAATAGCTACAATAGACAAGGTACCTGAAAAATACTTTAAACACATTACAGGTTCTACAGGACTTTTTGAGATACGAGTTGAAGTTGGTTCAGATATATTTAGAGTTTTTAGTTTTTTCGACAAAGGGAAACTCATTATTCTGGTGAACGGATTTCAGAAGAAGACTCAAAAAACACCTAAGAACGAAATTGAACTTGCAGAAAAACTAAAAAAACAATATTTCGATGGCAAAGACAACCAATAAATTAACTTCTTTCTCTTCTCATTTAGACAAGGAATATGGAGTTAGAGGAACTGCTACAAGAGAAGCGTACGAACAAGAATTTGAAATCTTTAAACTTGGAGTAATGCTACAAGAATTACGAAAAGAAAAAGGTTTGACTCAGGAACAACTTGCTGAAAAATGTGGTACGACAAAAACTTACATTTCAAGAATTGAAAATAATTCAAGTGATATTAGACTGTCAACTTTATTGAGAATAATACAAGTTGGACTTGGCGGCCATTTAAACTTAAACGTAAGCTTTTAAAAAAGTATAACCTCCACCTTGATTTTCTTTGACGGCGAAGCACGAACAAAGAAATACAAGAAAATCCGTTCAATCTGTTCAATCCGTATCATCTGTGGCCTATTTTGTCACAAACTCCGCTTCAAATAATTGAGTAAAATGTTTCAATATTTTGGCTTTTACTTCGGCTTCATCCACTTTTTCAACTCCGAGTTCCACATTTAAAGAAGTAACTGCTTTTCCGCGAATTCCACACGGAATAATGTTGTCAAAATAACCCAAATCGACATTGACATTTAAGGCAAAACCGTGCATCGTTACCCAACGGGAAGCACGAACGCCGAGCGCACAAATTTTTCTTGCAAAAGGAGTTCCAGCTCCGAGCCAAACGCCAGTTTCACCTTCGCTTCGACCGCATTCTAATCCGTATTCTTGCAAAGTAAGTATGATTGATTCTTCTAAAAAACGCAAGTATTTATGAATATCGGTAAAGAAATTTTCTAAGTCTAAAATAGGATAACCCACGATTTGTCCAGGTCCGTGATAGGTAATATCACCACCCCGATTGATTTTGTAGAAAGTCGCTCCTTTGGCTTCGAGTTGTTTTTCGTTTAGCAATAAATTTTCCAAATCACCACTTTTTCCTAAAGTATAAACGTGAGGATGTTCAACTAAAAGTAGGAAGTTGGGAGTTGGGAGTTGGGAGTTTGAATTTCGATTTTTGATTTTCAAATCGACAACTTCCTTGAATAATTTTTCTTGGTATTCCCAAGTAGTTTTATAATCTTGGAGTCCTAAATCTTGAAGTTGGATGGTTTTGTTCATTTTGTCATTGCGAGGAACGAAGCAATCTTATTTCGTTCACTTATTTGTGAGTTGCAAAGTTACGAAGTTTTTATTGGCAATGTTTCTATAAATAAAATGGCACACAGATGACACAGATAAAACGGATTGGTACTGATTTGATTATTTGACGCTTTTTTGGAAAGTTTTATGAAAAACAAAAAGTTATTGCTTAGCCCCGATAGCAGTGGAAATCTCCCGATTTAGAAAAACAAGGCTTTTTAGCCGTAGTTTTACTTTATAGGGAATTACAACGAATAGCGGGACGAATGTTGATTAATAACCCAATATTTTTGCTCCTAAAAATTCTGAAATCTGAAATCTGAAATCTGCAATCTATTTGTTATCTTTGCACTCTTAAAAATCAGAATCCAATGGCATTATCCGAACAAGAAATTATCCGAAGAGAAAAACTACAAGGCTTGCGCAATTTGGGCATTAACCCTTATCCAGCCGATCTTTTTCCTGTAAATCATACTTCAAAACAAATAAAAGAAAACTTTGAGGAAGGCAAGAAAGTGATTGTTGCTGGACGTTTGATGAGTGTGAGAGACCAAGGAAAAGCTTGTTTTGCCGAATTGCAGGATAGCGAAGGACGTATTCAATTGTACGTGAATCGCGATATGTTGTGTTTGGGCGAGGATAAAACGTTATACAATCAGGTATTCAAAAAATTGACCGATTTGGGCGATTTTATTGGTATTGAAGGAGAATTATTTACCACAAAAGTAGGTGCGCAATGTATTCGTGTAGATCAATTTACTTTTTTGAGTAAAACCTTGCGTCCGTTGCCTTTGCCAAAAGTAGATGAAGACGGAAAAGTACACGATGCTTTCAACGATGCTGAATTGCGTTACAGAATGCGTTATGTAGATTTGACCGTGAATCAAAATGTAAAAGAAACGTTCATCAAAAGAACTAAATTGTTCAACTCGATGCGTGGTTTTTTTAACGATGCAGGATATCTTGAAGTTGAAACTCCAGTTTTGCAATCGATTCCTGGTGGTGCAGCGGCTCGTCCGTTTATTACGCATCACAACTCGTTGGACATCCCGTTGTATATGCGAATTGCAAACGAATTGTATTTGAAAAGATTGATTGTTGGTGGTTTTGATGGGGTGTATGAGTTTTCGAAAAACTTCCGTAACGAAGGAATGGACCGAACGCACAACCCAGAATTTACAGCAATGGAAATATATGTAGCCTACAAAGACTACAACTGGATGATGGATTTTACCGAAAACTTGTTGGAACATTGTGCTATTGGTGTGAATGGAACAAGTGAAGCGACTTTTGGCGAACATAAAATCAGCTTTAAAGCGCCTTACGCTCGTGTTACGATGACCGATTCTATCAAACATTTTACTGGTTTTGATATTTCTGGCAAAAGCGAAGCGGAATTATTTGAAGCTGCTCGCGGAATGGGAATTGATGTGGATGCCACAATGGGTAAAGGAAAATTGATTGATGAGATTTTTGGAGCGAAATGCGAAGGAAATTATATTCAACCCACCTTTATTACCGATTATCCAAAGGAAATGTCACCACTTTGTAAAGAGCACCGTGATAATCCAGATTTGACAGAACGTTTCGAATTGATGGTTTGTGGAAAAGAAGTTGCAAACGCTTATTCAGAATTGAATGACCCCATCGACCAAAGAGAACGTTTTGAAGACCAAATGCGTTTGGCTGAAAAAGGTGATGATGAAGCGACTGGAACGATTGACGAGGATTTCTTAAGAGCATTAGAATACGGAATGCCACCCACTTCTGGTTTAGGAATTGGAATGGATCGTTTGATGATGTTCTTGACCAACAATGCTTCGATTCAAGAAGTGTTGTTTTTCCCGCAAATGCGTCCAGAGAAAAAACAAGTTGTCATTGAATTAACAAATGAGGAAAAATTGATTCTCGATTTGCTAAAAACCAATGAAAACAAAATGGATTTGGGATTATTGAAAATCAAATCGGATTTGAGTGGTAAAAAATGGGATGCCGCCACCAAAGGTTTAGCAAAAAACAATTTGATTAAAGTAAGTCTTGTTGGCGAAAGTAAAATAATGGAATTGGTGGAATAAGGTTTATTATAAAAGTTAATACACAAAAGGAGTTCAATTGGAACTCCTTTTTTATTAAAAAAATTAAATAAAAACCAAGAATCAATATTCATTTCCTTAACTTTGTTATTCAAAATCACTTTAGTTATGAGTACTTTAGAATTAAAACTAGCAATTTATGACAAACTAAAATCTGTAGAAGATGATGGTTTATTGAAAAAAATAATGAAATTACTCAAAACTGTTGATGAGGATAAAATTTACCATTTGAGTGAATATGAATTAAATATGGTAAAAGAAGGTGAGGAAGATATAAAAGCGGGTCGCTTATACACCAATGAAGAAGTAATGGCTGAAGAAAAAAAATGGCTAAACGAGTAATCTGGACTGCCAAAGCGAAAGCTAGCAGGAAATCTATTTTAACTTTTTTGGATAAACTATATGCCAAAAAACTTTCCG
The DNA here is from genome assembly GCA_043770265.1 of Flavobacterium sp. GTDB lineage: Bacteria > Bacteroidota > Bacteroidia > Flavobacteriales > Flavobacteriaceae > Flavobacterium. The sequence continues at coordinate 10,367 of JAYVIK010000062.1, forward strand.
ACGAAATAAATAGTATTATTGATTGCTTTTCAAAATTTGAATTGATTGGAAAAGAATCAGATTATAAAACAATACGTGTGTTTGTTTTTAAAAATTATTCTGTTTATTACAAAGTCGAGCAGAATGAAATAGTTATTATTGGTATTTTGGATAATCGCAGAAATCCAAATGAAACCAACAAAAACTTAGACATATAAAAAGGAACTTCAATTGAAGCTCCTTTTTTGTTTATTACATTTTTCTAATTTTAATATGTTTCGATTTCAATTTCTTATCATCGGCATACTTCATTAATTGGATTCCCGCTTCGATGTGCCTGTCGGAAGAAAGAATATTGGCACCGTTTTCTATCAATTTATAATACAAAGCATCTCCTTTGGCAGCAGCACTTTTATCAATATTGCCCATCGTTCCTAGAATGCAAGCTATTTTTCGGCTGTGCAAATATTGATATACTTCAGGACTAGGCTCAGAAGTTCCAACGAAAGCAATCATTTTATCGGCTTTGACTCCAAGATTTTCCATACGTTCTACATCTTCTTTTCCTCTGGCAGAAACCGAAATCATTAAATCGGGAGCTAATTTGGCCACTTCGGAAGCCTGATTCGCATTGTAAGTAATAATAACCGAATAGGCCTCTGCTTTATTTCTTCGAACGGCGTCAACAATCATCTTCATTGGAACTCCTTTCTTCACATCGAGAGTATAAATGACCTTGTCTTTTCCCCATTTTAGTACTTCATCTAAGGTTTCAATTTTATAGGGAGTTTGATTGCCTTCATTATCCTCTAAAAATAATTGTTGCAATTCTTGATAGGTATAATCCTCAATTTTACCCGTCCCAGTGGTGGTTCTGTCTAATGTATTGTCGTGCATCATCACCAAAACCGAATCTTTACTTAAGGCAATATCTGTTTCGACAATTGTGGGATTGTATTGTATCGAATTATTAAAAGTTGCCGTACAATTTTCTGGAAAACCTTTAACAGGTCCGCCGCGATGTGCGCTCACTAAGGGCATAAATGTATCAGAATAACTCAAAAATAGATGCAATTCTTTAGGCGTTTTGAATTGCAACAGATATTCTTTTTGTTGGGCAAAGCTGTTTAAAAAAACAAGCAAAAATAAGCTGAGAAAGAATCTTTTTTGTTTAATGAACATATCGTTTTGTTTTATTGTACAAAAGTAGCCAATTGAAGAGTGAAAAAAATACACTTTTAATTTATTCCTAGAATTACTGTTATCAAATATTAATTTTAGATTTAAATTTTACAACTCACAACAAAATAAAAAAACCGATTTAAAAATCAATAATCCAAATAAAATATATTTACTATTTTAACAAATTTACCTATTCAAAACCAATAATATTGATGGATTCATCTATTTTTTTTATTTATTATCTTTTTTAGGTCATTAAAAAGTTAATCTGTATTTTTGGCAAACTACTTAACCAACACCATTATGAAAAAGAATTTTTACGTTTTACTATTTTTAATCGCATTTACTACTACAATTTTTGCACAACTGAAAAGTCCTTCGGATTTTATCCCTAATTATGGCAAACAAATCACTTATTATCATCAAGTTGAAGATTATTTCAATTATTTAGTAGCAGAATCTAAACTCATAAAGAAGCAAAAATATGGAGTTACTGCTGAGCAAAGAAATCTAAATTTATTTTTCATTTCGACCCAAGAGAACTTGGCCAATTTGGAACAAATTAGAAACAACAATCTTGCTGCTATTGGAATGTCAAATTCTAAAACAGCAACAATAGACGACAAAGTAATAGTTTGGCTGAGTTTTAATGTTCACGGAAATGAATTTTCGGGCACCGAAAGTGCAATGACCGTAGCCTATGAACTTTTGAATCCAACGAATGAAGCCACAAAGGCTTGGTTAAAAAACACTATTGTAATTCTAGATCCTTGCATTAATCCTGATGGATATTCCCGATATGGAAATTGGTTACACGAGATTTCAGGCAAAAAAACACATCCTGGATTGTATGACAGAGAGCACATGGAAGTTTGGCCAGGCGGAAGATACAATCATTATATTTTCGATTTAAATAGAGATTGGGCTTGGCAAACACAAGCGGAGACACAACAACGCATTGCTATGTATTATCAATGGATGCCACAAGTACACACCGATGTACACGAAATGAGTTATAATTCCCCTTATTTCTTTCCGCCATCTGCTGAACCTTTACACGAATTTATCGAGCAATACCAAAAGGATTTTCACAACACTTTAGGTAAAAATATTGCAAACAAATTTGACAAACAAAACTGGATGTACAACACTCGAGAACGATTTGATTTGTTTTACCCAAGCTATGGCGATACTTATCCGACCTATAATGGAGCCGTTGGAATGACATTGGAGCAAGGAGGAATCGGTGCAGGAAGAGAAATCACTTTGGAAAATGGAGCTAATCTCACTATAAAAGACCGTCTTACTCATCATGCGACGGCAGTATTAACTGTAGTAGAAAGTGCTTCTCAACAAAAAGAGGCGCTAATAAAAGGGTTTAGAGATTTTAACAACAATGCTCGAAAAAAAGTTAAAGGAACTTACAAAACTTATGTAATGAAAAGCAATCCAAAATTAGAGCAAATGGCAGTGTTATTGAAGAAAAACCATGTCGAATTTGCTTATGCTGATGCATCCTCTAATGAATCTGGTTTTCACTACCAATCTAAAAAAAATAAAAGTTTCAAAATAGAACCCAACGATTTAATAGTAAAAGTAGATCAACCAAGAGCTGTTTTGACACAAGTCCTGTTTGAACCCAATCAAAAATTGAATGATAGTTTATCCTATGACATTACCGCTTGGGCACTTCCCCTAGCTTATGGTGTAGAAAGTTATGCCGTAAAAAACAGTTTAGACATCAAAACAAAAGCCACCATTGAAGTTGTAGTAAAAAAAGTTCCCGATGCCGTTTATGCTTTTCATATTCCGTGGAACAACAGAACATCTGCTCAAGTAATTTCTTTATTGCATCAAGCCAATATCAAAGTGAGATCGGCAATGAAAAAAGCTATTTTTGGAGACATTATCATTGAACCAGGAGGATTAATTGTAAGCAAAGGAGATAATCCGAAAGTAGTCGATTTTGAAAAAACGGTGAGTGATATTATAAAAATTAAATCGGATTTTAATTTTATTACAACTGGATTTTCGACGAATTCAAGAGATTTGGGAGGAGAAAACTTCAGTTTGCTAAAAGCTCCAAAAGTGCTGTTATTATCCGGAAAAGGCGTGAGTTCGACCGATTTTGGCGCCACTTGGTTTTACCTAGATGAAACCATTGGCTATCCAGTAAGTATTGTAGAAACTGCCAATTTCAGCCTAGTAAAACTATACAATTACAACACATTAATTATGGCCGATGGCTATTACGAGCTTTCCATTGAACAAAAAACACAAATTGACGCTTGGGTTAAAAACGGAGGAAAAGTAATTGCAATGAATGCTGCCATTTCAATGTTTGAAGATAGAGAAGGTTATGCAATAAGCCCTTTTGCCACAACCGAAGACAAAGAAAAATCAGAAAAAGAGCAAAAAGAATTGGAATTAAAGAAACGCTTTCTCGATTTTGAAGGTTCAGAGCGAAGAGCCATATCGGGTTCTATTCCTGGCGCAATCATGGAAAACAAAATTGACAAAACCTACCCAATGGCCTTTGGACTTGGAAATTCTTATTACAGTCTAAAAACTACCGAAAAATGCTATCCTTTATTGAAAAAAGCAATCAATGTTGCTTATATTCCAAAGGACTATCTAAGCTATGGATTTGTGGGCAATGACATGAAGAAAAAACTAATCGAAACAGTAAGTTTTGCTGTTGACAAAAAAGGGGAAGGATCTGTCATTTATATGGTGGACAATCCATTATTTAGAGGTTTCTGGGAAAACGGAATCTTATTATTTAGCAATGCTTTGTTCTTGGTGAATTAAAATTCAAAAAATGAAGTGATTTAAACTTTTTGCATTTTAGCGACCCAAGGCATTTTCCGAACTGAGCGAAGCTAAAATGGAAAAAGTTTAAATCACTTCAATACTAAAACAAGTAACCGTCTCTGAATTAGAGGCGGTTTTTTTATGCTCAAATTTTTACATATAATAATCCTAAACTTAATTTGAAAGATTTTACAATTCTAAATTCCTGAATAATTCTCTAATAGACTAACACAATTTGAGATAAATTGTAACCAATGAAAAAAAATATTTCACTTTAACAAACGTACTTTTTTATCAACCTTATGTTAATAACAAAATGATAAATAAAATAGAATATGATTTAAATCATAGTATATAATGCTTTTAATAAGTAGAATTATACTCGGAAAAACGATTCAATCTATTCTTCTAATCCGTTGAAAATTAACACTCTGCTAAAATAAAAATGATGAATTTACAAGAAACAACAATAATTGGAGACTATGTTGCCAAAGATTATAGAACCGCTGCAATTTTCAATAAATATGGTATTGATTTTTGTTGTAAAGGACAAAGGTCTATCGATGAAGTGTGCTCAAAAATGAGCCTAAACGAAGAGGAATTATTAAATGAATTAAACGCTGTTTTATCAACAAAAAATGGTGCAGAAAACGATTTGGATTCTTGGTCTTTAGACGTATTAATAGATTACATCGAGAAGACACACCACCTTTTTGTCGAAGAAAAAACACAAATTCTACTTCCTTATCTAGATAAATTATGTGCCGTTCACGGAAATAATCATCCTGAATTATTCGAAGTAAATCAACTTTTCAAACAAAGTGCACAAGAATTAGCATCACACATGAAAAAAGAAGAATTGATTTTGTTTCCGTTCATTAAAGAAATGATAAACGCCACCAAAAGTCACGACACTATCGGTAAACCTTTTTTTGGAACCGTAAAAAATCCAATTGCGACTATGATGAATGAACACGATAACGAAGGCGAACGCTTTAGAACTATATCGGCTTTGACCAATAATTATACGCCTCCAGAAGACGCCTGCAATACCTATAAAGTAACTTATGCAATGCTACAGGAATTCGAACAAGATTTACACAAACACATTCATTTGGAAAGTAATATTCTGTTTCCAAAAGCAAAAGCATTAGAGAAATTTTTCTCCACCGAAGAATAAAACAACAACCCAACATAAACCCAAAATCAGTAAAAAAAATGGAAAAGTACGTTATCAAAAGGAACGGAGATTACAAACCGTTTGAAAGTTTCAAAATTGAAGATGCTATTGCTAAAAGTTTCAAAAGCGCCACCATAGCATTTGACGAAAGTATTTTTGAAAATGTTATTGAAAGATTACAAACTAAAGAAACTTGGGCAGTCGAAGAAATTCAGGATTTAATCGAAAAAAGTCTTTTTGAAAAACAATACTTTGAAGTAATGCGCTCCTTTATGTTGTACCGTCATACGAGAAAATTACAACGGGAACACGTCAAAGGCATCAACGAAGACACCACTTATGTAGATAGTTCACAAACCATCGCCGAATATATCGAGCAAACCGATTGGCGCATCAATGCCAATGCAAATACTTCTTATTCAAACGCAGGTTTGGTCAATAATGTAGCAGGGAAAATTATTGCTAATTATTGGCTGGACAAGGTTTATACCAAGGAAGAAGGCTATGCACACAGAAATGGAGACATCCACATTCACGATTTAGATTGTTTGACAGGCTATTGTGCAGGTTGGAGTTTACGTGTTTTGCTCAACGAAGGTTTCAACGGAGTTCGGGGTCGTGTCGAAAGCAAAGCGCCATCTCATTTTAGAGAAGCTTTAGGACAAATGGCCAATTTCATGGGGATTTTACAAAGCGAATGGGCTGGAGCTCAAGCATTCAGTTCGTTTGATACTTATTTAGCTCCTTACGTTTTCAAAGACGATTTATCGTTTGATGATGCGTTGAAAGCCATTCGCAGTTTTGTCTATAATTTGAATGTTCCTGCACGTTGGGGACAATCGCCTTTCACCAATATCACTTTGGATTGGGTTGTTCCAGAAGATTTGAAAACTCAAATTCCAACAAAGAATGACTTCCATTTTTTTGAAAATAATTTCAATCACGATCTATTGATGAGAGCTAAAGAAAGGGGTGTTGCTAAAGTTACCGATTTGCGTTACGAACATTTCCAAAAAGAAATGAACCTCATCAACAAAGCCTATTATACAGTTATGACCGAAGGCGATGCCAACGGACAACCTTTTACTTTCCCAATCCCAACGGTGAATATTACCGAAGAATTTGATTGGGATGGAGAAAACACCGATTTACTTTTTGAAAATACCGCCAAAATTGGTTCTTCGTATTTCCAAAATTTCATTGGAAGCCAATACAAATTAGACGAAAACGGCGAAAAAGTAGAAAACGAAAATGCATATAAACCGAATGCTGTTCGCAGTATGTGTTGCCGTTTGCAATTAGATTTGCGTGAATTATTGAAACGCGGAAATGGACTTTTTGGAAGTGCCGAAATGACTGGAAGTATTGGCGTTGTGACCATCAATATGGCTCGTTTAGGTTATTTATACAGAGGAAACAAAGAAGAATTATTCAAACAATTAGACAAATTATTATACATTTCTAAATCTACTTTGGAGAAAAA
>JAYVIK010000063.1:0-2157 GCA_043770265.1 Flavobacterium sp.
ATTTTACCACAAACTCTGTTCCTTCGCCCTCCACACTTTCAACTTCCAAAGTCCCCCCATGTCCCTTCGTAACAATATCATACGCCAAACTTAGCCCCAAACCCGTGCCTTGCCCAGTTGGTTTGGTAGTAAAAAAGGGTTGGAAGATTTTGGCTTTTATTTCTTCATTCATGCCGATGCCATTGTCTTTTATGGCTAATAGCAATTGGCTATTAGCTATTAGCTTGGTATTTACGGTAACTTTTGGCTCATAGCCAATTTCTCCTTTTTTACTTTTTTCATTTACTGCCCAGAAAGCATTGTTAATTAAATTCAATAACACTCGCCCCATATCTTGTGGGATGACCTCGATTTTGGGGAGGTTTTCATCAAAATCTGTTTGATAATCACTACTAAAGTTATCATCCTTCGCTCTGATTCCATGATAGGAGAGTCGTAAATATTCATCGGCCAATTGATTGATATCGGTCAATTCTTTCACACCTGTGCTTGTACGAGAGTGTTCCAACATCCCTTTCACAATGCTGCTGGCTCGTTTTCCGTGTAGCGTTATTTTTTCCAAGTTTTGAGAAATATCATTAAAAATTTCATCAACTAATGATTCATCCTGATTTTCTTTTGGCTTTTGTCTTTCCTCTTTTATCTCCTGAACTAACTCAGCACTCACTTCAGAAAAATTATTGACAAAATTCAGCGGGTTTTGTATTTCGTGGGCAATGCCTGCGGTGAGTTCGCCGAGAGAAGCGAGTTTTTCCTTTTGGATGAGTTGGGCTTGGGTGGATTTGAGTTCTGTTAAAGATTGATTCAGTTCTACAGTCCGTTCTTCTACTTGTCTCTCCAGCGTTACGTTTTGAGTGGCGAGTATTTGTTGTTTTTCAGCAGAAAGGTTTTCAACTTCTACCAGTTTTAATTTTAATGTGCGGCTCGCAAAGGCAGATTCTAAGGCAAGGTATATTGAAATAGCAATAGGAAGGCTTAAAAAACTAAGGTTGAAAGCCAAATGACCGTATATCCATTTTGGTCCCGCAGGCAAATATCTAAACACAAACAAATAGAAAAGTGCTAAAAATGTCAAATAACTAACAGCGCCTACTATGATAATATTCGACCCTCTTTGTTTATTTCTTCTTGCTAAAAAAGTTGTCCTCACCGATTCGAGTGGTACAAGTATTCCAAAAATACTGGCACCGAAACTGAATCCATTTTGGTAATCGACAAACAACAAAACAAAACTTATCAATAGATAAACAATCAAAATCTTATATATGATACCCCTTTGGCGGTTGAAAATACTATGAACCGCCGTTAAAAAAAACATATCAGCCACCATCGCAAGTATGGCAATTGTAAAAAGAAAAAACATTTTTGTGGAAGCAAAGTGGACCTGATTATAGACCAGGCCAATCAATAAATCCCCAATGGTGGTTAAAAGGGCGTAGAGAAAAAGGTAAAGATTCGCTTTTTGAGATTTATTAAACCAGAATAAAGCAAAATGTAAAATAGCAAGAATTAAGTACAATCCAAATCGTAAGAAATCAAAATTACGTGTAATATCATTTTCGATAACGAGACTTGTATTTGAAGATTCCAATACTTTTAATACCAAGGCAACATTGGCTCGCCCTGCGAACATCAAATAAGAGATGTTTTTTTGTGTGGCAAATCGAACACTCAAAACCTGCTCCCCTTTTTTACGAATCGGAAGCCCAATAAAACTACTATTAATAGGCGTAGCTGCTTGTATTTGACGGGTTTTAGTATTTATTTCTCCAAATTTCTCAATGAATTGCCCATTCAAAAAGATTTCAGAAGCACCCGTTTGTTTCACCTGTATGACCAACGATTTATCAACAAGCGAGCTATCGGAATTGAATCTAAGGCGAAACCAAACTATTTCTGTTTTCCACAATTGTGGCAAACTCATAATATCCTTCGTAGGGTCAATGTTTTCCCATTTAGAATCATCAAAATCAGTTTTTGCAAATTCAGGATTATCGCCAGCGTACCATCTCCAGTTTTTGTCGAGCAGGATTCCTTGTTTTGGTAGGGAATCTATGCGAAAGGGTTCTTGCCTTTGGGCATAACCAAAATTACAGACGAGGGCGAGAAGGAGGGTGAGGGTTAGTTTTTTCATGTTCAATTAGTTTTCATAGGTAA
>JAYVIK010000064.1:0-2153 GCA_043770265.1 Flavobacterium sp.
ATTTCTTTGGTTATTTAAATCAAATGAAGGCGCACAACTTTTATCCCGACTATTTATTTCGCAATGGTGTTAAAGTCCCTATAGATAATGAAGTTGTAATTGCTGCCGATGGTTATGCGCAGGGCGTAGGTTCAGCATCGATAAACAAAAAAGTATACTCTCACGATCTTTTTGCTACTGAAGCTCTAAATTTTGTAGAGAAAAATTCAAAATCGCCATTCTTTTTATATCTCGCGGTAACTATACCACACGCCAACAACGAGTTTGAGTTAGCAAAAGCGGAGCACGGAATGGAGGTCCCTGATTATGGTATTTATAAAGACAAGCCGTGGCCTAATGCTCAAAAAGGTTTAGCGGCCATGATTTCGTATTTAGATAAAGATGTGGCAAGATTAAGAACAAAATTAGTGGAACTAGGAATTGATAAAAATACCGTTATCATGTTTGCCAGCGATAACGGTCCTCACGCCGAAGGAAATAACGATCCAAAGTTTTTCAATAGTAGTGGTGGTTTGAGAGGAAAAAAACGTGATTTGTATGAAGGAGGTATCAGAGTGCCAATGATAGTTTGCTGGCCAGGAACTGTTAAATCAGGTCAAGTGAGTAACCATGTTTCTGCATTTTGGGATGTAATGCCTACAGTTACTGATTTAATTGGGGCTTCAAGTCCTAGAAAAACAGACGGAATCTCGTTTTTGCCAACACTTTTGGGAAAAGAGCAAAAGAAACATGACAATTTATATTGGGAATTCAATGAACAAGGAGGTAAACAAGCAGTGCTTAAAGGAAACTGGAAATTGGTCAAATTGAATCTTAACGATCCTGCAAAAACACGCTTCGAATTATACAATCTTGCCAACGATTTAGCAGAGCAAAACGATGTATTAGCAAAATATCCTGTAATAGTAGCTGATTTAAAGGCTATTATGATTAGCGAACATACCGACGACAAAAATTTTCCATTAGATAAATCCTTTTAAATATTTTCATAATATGAAGTCCAAATTATTTCTCATTAGCCTACTGACAGCATCCATTTTTTCAATTGGCAATTTAGCAACTGCTCAAAAGTCAACAAGCAAATTAGCACAAACACCACCTATGGGATGGAATAGTTTCGATAGTTATGGCGTGTACCTTCACGAAAAAGCAGCTTTCGAAAATTTAGAAGCTATGGCTAAAAAACTTAAATCTCAGGGGTATGAGTATTTTGTTATTGATGCAGGTTGGTTTGGCGAATTTAAACTGCAGCCAGGAACTATGTTTCCAGCTGAAAAGCATGCTGCAAAAATGAAATTCAACGAATACGGATTGTTACAACCTTCTACTACTTATTTTCCAAATGGTTTCAAAAAATTGATAGATCGTTGTCATGAACTAGGGTTGAAATTCGGACTTCACTTGATGCGCGGTATTCCTCGCGAAGCAGTTAAGGCGAATGTGCCAATTAAAGGCACTAAATATTTTGCTCAAGATATCGCAGACACCAAAAATATATGTACGTGGAATAGTCAAAATTATGGTGTAGATATGTCTAAACCGGGTGCTCAAGAATTTTATAATTCGTTAATGAATCAGATGGCCGAATGGGGAGTCGATTTCTTAAAATATGATGATATCGTGCCTTTCCCTGAAGAAGTAAAAGGAGTTGCCACTGCAATTGCTCAATCTGGAAGGTCAATGATGTTAAGCCTTAGCCCAGGCGGAAATGTAGATCCTAATCATCTTGATGCTTTTCAAAAAGGGCATATGTTACGCGTTACACCAGATATTTGGGATGAACAAAAAGGAATTGACGAATGTTTCGAAGAGTGGAGAAAATGGCAGGGAAAATCAGGGCCTGGTTTCTGGATAGATATGGATATGATTCCTTTTGGACAATTACAGATGATGTCACCTAAGCCCAAAGGAGTTATGGGAACAGAATCTAAAAAAGAGTTGGCCGATAAAATAAAATCGGGTGAGATTGCTAATTTTGAACTACTGGCAGGAAAAGGTTTCAACCGATGGAGCGTATTTACTAAGGACCAAATGTACACTTTTATAACCATGCGTGCTTTGTCAGCCTCACCATTAATGATGGGTGGTGATTTGCCAACACTTGATGATTTTTCACTTCAGTTAATTACCAACAAAGAAATGCTAAGTTGTAA
>JAYVIK010000065.1:0-2135 GCA_043770265.1 Flavobacterium sp.
AAGCAAATTTTCCAGCGATAATCTTAACACATTACGACCTGAACGTAAAGAATTGGTAAAAAAAGCGTTCGCAATCGAAACTTGCGATCGGTATATTCCTATTGATATCTGGGACAAAGCCAAGGACAAAAATGATGCGTTCAATATAATGCTAGGCACTAACAGCAAGGGCGTTTATCTCGCTTTATTCAACTGGGACGATACGGATTTGGGAATTGATATTTCAAATATTCCTACTTACAAAATGAATGCAATCAATGGGGATCAAAATTCTAACTTTGAAGTTGCGAAAAATAAGCTTACTACCCATTTAAAACCAAGAAGTTCTGTTATTTTTCAACTTAAAAAAGGAGCCAATTTTGATCACATAAGAAGAAAGATTAGGTATTCATTCCAAAAATAATTATAATGAAATTTTTAAAAATATTGCCATTTATTCTGTTCACTATTTCTTGTTTTGCATTTCAAAAATCAGATAAATTGATACAGGTTACAGTACATACTAATGCCAAACAATCCAAAATTAGTACCAAGTATTCAGTTGTAAAATGGAGCAAAAACGCGACTATTGTTAATGTCAGTATCACAAACGATGGTGATTCAATCGAGTTGATCAAAGAGGTGTCGATTCAAATTCTAAATTCACCCGCAGTCAATGCAAATTCAAGAGTGTTATTTGGCAGCTCACAAATGGGGAACGCTCCACTGGTGGAACAAGGACTGTCTGAGAATAAGAACAGTACGGAAACAGTATTAATGATTAAAAACAAGAACAACAGTTTTTTTAAAACTGGGATTTTGACTTGGGAAATCTTTAGACCTGCCATTTCATTTACAGCCAAAACGGGCATTTTAATTTTTGCGGATGGTGAAAACAAACCCGTGAAACCCGGTCAGACTATTAGTTTTGAGAAAATTGTTATCGAGTCGGGAACAAATTGGCAAGATATGCTCTATGATTATGGTAAACAAATTGCAAAGGTTCAAAGTATTATGCCTAAAAAAATTAATCAATTCAAAGGGTGGTCTACTTGGGATTATTACGGTCAAATTTTTACTGAAAAGGAAATCAAGTTGAATATCGACAAGCTTAAATCCGACAATAAAAATGCTAACATCATTCAAATCGATGGCGGTTGGTGGAAACGTCGGGGCGATTATACCAATTATCGCGATGATATACAAGGCGGAATGCAGGGTATTGCCCAAATGATCAACCAAAATGGTTATGTTGCTGGATTGCATTTGGATGGATTCAAAGCAGAGGAAGCATCTGAAGTTTACAAAGCGCATCCTGATTTTTTTCTAAAAAACGAAAAAGGAGAAGTTTTTTATCAAGAATGGCCTAGACCTGATCGCACAGAACACTCTATTTATTTTGATTATTCGAATCCTGCAGCGCGTGAGTACATCAAAAATGTTTTAAAAACCCTTAGGGAACAGTGGGGATTCTGCTATTTTAAAATCGATTTTATGGTTCACGGTTTGAATGCTGAAATCCAGAAATCTCAAAAAAAATACGGCGGTGTGAAAGAAATTAAGGCTTTTGACCCATCAATGACTAGTATGGAACGCACCCGTGCAGGACTTAAAGCCATGCGAGAAGGAATGGGGGATGCTTTTTTCGTGGGATGTTCCTCGGTATTTGGCAGCACGTTTGGCATTGTTGACGGTTTGCGTACTGGAGGCGATATTTTTCCAAATTATGAATCTTACAAGGGAAGATGCATTCAAAATGGTGGTAATTTTTATTTACATCAAACAGTTCTTCAAACCGACGCTGATTATTTGGTAGTTCGCAATAAAGACGATGAAGAAGCCGAACGTGCTTGGAAAGGTAAATTTGGAGGAACAGTAACGCTTAATGAGGCGGCGATGTGGGCAGATTATGTGACGCTTTTTGGCGGAAGTAAATTTTCTAGCGACAATTTGGATATTTTGCGACCAGAACGAAAGGAATTGGTTAAAAATACATTCTCAATAAACAGTTGCAATCGTTTTATACCGATAGATTTTTGGGACAAAGCAAAAAGCAAGGACGATGCGTTCAACATTATGTTGGGAGTTAACGATGAAGGAGTATATCTCGCATTATTCAACTGGAATGATTCCGATTTGGGTATTACACTTTCTAA
>JAYVIK010000066.1:0-2126 GCA_043770265.1 Flavobacterium sp.
TCGGAAGAGGTTCAATTCCAACTTTTGATGACCCAATTTGTTCGGAATCTTACTAGATTACAACAAAAAGATTTCGCGGATGTTTTATTTGCGATGTATAACCTGTACATTAATCCCAATACAAGTAGAGTCGATTCAATTTGTTGCCAATTTCCTACGAATTATAATGATTTATGTCGACATTATACTACTGGTGTTTATTCCATTGCTATGAATATGCCTCGACCGGAATCATCAATGTTAATTAATCATTCGTATCTTCACTTACACGAATGCATTGCAGATTTACTACTACAAGGAAAAGTATCACTTACTCCAACACATAATTTCCCTGGGTTTAAGCATAACAGTTTGTTCAGTACATTAATAGCTGAGAAAATAATAAATGTAGCATTAAAACGTTATCAGGAACATGACTTACCTGTAAGTATGCCCTTGATAACAGTGTTTCTAATGTTATGGTCAGACGATTTTGAACCGAACAAAGGGCCAAAGGCAAATCGTCAGAGTGTTTGGGCTGCTACAACAACATTATTTGTTATGAATCATGAAGGACATCCAGAATTTATAACTTACCCAATTTCCTTCGGTAAAAAAGGATTGGATCACGAGGAGGTGCAGAAACAAATACTGGAAGATATTACAGCTTTGAGATCCGGTAATTTTCTAGTTATGTATTCAACCTATCTTAAAACACCAGTTTGTATTCATGCTGATATTTTTACAATTTTAAATGATCATCCGGAGAGGAGATCATCCTTGAAATTGGCGGCAGGTAATTCATCTTATCATACACAATTCGCTAAATCATGTCCATTCAAATCATTAAAAGATGTTATATTACCCTGTCAAGAATGTAAAAAACAAAACCAAAATTATTTGTCAATTATTAGAAGTGGTCAAGCACAGCAATTAGGGCATGATTTGCATCGTTGGCGTTTCAATAATTGTGTAAATTGTTCTAATTGGTTACTTTTTGAAAACTCACCTTTGTTGCAATTTCCTGCTTCCAAAGATTTTCCAGTTGACCAACTTGATGCTACCGGACAACTGTTAGTGCATAATTTATCTTTTGATGATTTAATCAAAGCCGTAACCTTCGTACATGTCCAGGTACTTAATAATAATATGTCGAAGAATGCTGCTACCGCTTTTTTGAAATATAAGTGTATCAATAATGAAAGTATTGAACAAATTTACGAATGTGCATATAATTGTTGGTTGTTAGAAAATGCGGAAAAGAACAAAGACAATGATAGGTTAACATTTAATGATCTCATGGAGAATAAGAATGACGAGCCATCGAAATATATGATATGGCAAATTCCCTCTAACTGGAAATTGTTTCATAACTTTGAACGCATTGTGGAGGTTCCAATGCATCTGTTTTTCCTTAATTGTCAAAAGATGTTAGTGATGGATGTACATAATTGGTTGAAATGTCAAAAACAATTTACATATTTCCAAACAAAAACAGTAGGTCTGCTGGAAGAGATTCAAAAATTACAATTGGTATGGATCAAGTTATTACCATATCCCGATGGAAAGGGAGCTGGTTGGGTGTCTGAAAACTGGATGGGTCTTTGTCGCATTTCTGGTTGGTTGTTTCAGATTCTTGATATATTGCCTGACCCACCGGCTTATTCAGATCCAACCACCCTTCCCGTGAATTGGACAAAGAAACAAAATACAGCATGGCTATCATCACGTGGTTTACCTGTTGGAAAACAAAACGCTAAGGAGCTAAAGGCAATTGTTTTGAATTATTATGAAACTGGACAGGTTCCAGAAATCATACCGGCGAAAGGGTGTTCCGTAACAGTTGTATTACAGATGCTTAGAAATTATTATCATTTGGTTGCTCTTGGATTGAATATGAATGGACATTCGGCAGAAGTAATGGAAATGGAAAGTGCAGTGCGTGTATTTTTAACAATTTATTCTGAATTTGCAGACTCCATCCAGGACAATTTGAAAGAACCATTGTACTTTGGCCGGTATTCATTAATGGCTTTACTGAATCTGCCGAACCAATTAAAAAATTATGGTTCAATGAGGCACTTGTGGGAAGGTGGAATGCGGGGAGAAGGTTTCTTGCGTAAAGCAAAACCCGAAATCAAAAGAGG
>JAYVIK010000067.1:0-5539 GCA_043770265.1 Flavobacterium sp.
TAATCTTACTATAATTCAGATTATGCAGCAAGAGCGTAGTTTCCTTCGCCGTGTATGTGTTTTGAAACCTTTTATTTACGAGAATTGTCCCAGTTCTCGACGTGCTTACTTCTCAATTCGACTTGCTGTCAAAACCAGTCGACCCCATTTTTTTGTAGTAATCAGTAATCAGTTTTTAGTGTTCAGTTGCACACAAAATTTGTCTAGATACTTATAACAGTGTGCAAATATACAAAAATAGAATGGGATTTACGAAACCATGTAGTAAAAACTGAATACTAAAAACCGAATACTAAAAACGGAACACTTCTTACTCGTCTTCAACCTTAAATGGATAATCTCCAAATAAGGGTGCTAGTTTTCTAACGCCGTAGGTTTTGTGCGTAAATTTATTGGACAAAGCAATTATAGTAACATTTTCGTCTTGTAAAGTAATGTACGATGAAGTAAAACCATGCCACCAACCATTGTGAAAATAGAAACTTTTACCAGTTTCCCAATTGATCATTCGAATTCCTAAACCGTAATTTTTTCGACCAGGATGCTCATTGCTGTATCCAACATAGACTTGTTTTAAAAGTTCGGGTTCCAAAAATGATGGGTTATAGCGAGCACGATCAAATTTTAATATATCTCTAGGGGTGGAATAAATATTTTTGTCACCATACACTTTATCAAGATAGTCAATACCAATTTCGACTTTATTGCCCTTATATGAAGGAGCAACTATCTTTTTGTCTTTGTCAAAATCCAAAACAAAAGTGTTGGTCATACCAAGTGGTTTGAAAATCATTTCACTCATAGCTTCCCTGTAAGAAAGTTTAGTAACCTTCTCGATTATCAAAGCTAGCATTGCATAATTGGTATTGCAATAGGCAAAACGGGTTCCTGTTTTTTGTTCTAATCCAATTTTTTTAGTCCCCATTATGGTTAAAATATCCTGATTGGTGAGTGTATTATGCCGGTCCCAAACTTTTTTGTCTCGATCCGTAAAATAGGCATAACTACGCATTCCACTTCGGTGACTTAACAACATTCTTACGGTTACCTCTGGATACGGAAAAGTTTTCAAATAAACGGTTACTTTATCGTCTAAACCAATTCTTTTGGAATTAACCAATTTTAATACCGCGGTTGCTGTAAGGACTTTACTAACCGATGCAATATGAATAGGAGTAGTACTTGTTATGGGTGTTTTGTCTTTGAAATTGGCAAAACCTTCATATTTTTCATAGATAATCTGACCGTTTTTGGCCACCAAAAAACTGCCATTCATACTCTTATTTGGCCAATTTTTAATGTAAAAAGAATCTATTGAATTTTTAGTCGAATTGAGGTATTTTGCCGTAAGTTTTTGATTTTCATTGACTAATGGCTTCATTTTTGGCAAAACATCTTTTGGAAGTTCCGCATCTTTAATTTCTTTAATGGCTATTTTTTTCTCTTTTATGCAAGAACTTAAAAACAAAAGTAAGAGCAGAAATTGTAGTATATTTGCGCGTTTGAAAAAATTCATGTGTGTTTTGCTAGAAAGGCAAATATATAGATTCCTATGCTTTTGTTTTGTTCCTTTTTTGAAAAACTTAACAGTATTTTAATCTCTATTTTTTAAATTTTAGTCACTTCCTTAATAATCAATTAATAGTATTGATATTTTCTAAATCATTTTCTAAATAGTTTTTAGATTTGATTTTAAATGTTATTTTTGTAACAAAATAAAGCTTAAAAGTTATATTAATCAGTAATTGAATCCAATGAAATTCGGAATTATAAAAGAAAGAAAAAGCACACCCGATAGAAGAGTCGTATTTACACCCAATGAATTGGCAAGACTAAAACAACTTCATCAAGGTATTTCTGTGAAGGTTGAAAGTTCCGACATCAGAGCTTTTTCTGATGAGGAATATAGAAATATGGGAATCGAAGTGACTGATGATATCAGCGATTGCGATGTGTTTTTTGGTGTGAAAGAAGTTCCTGTAGATAATTTAATTCTCAATAAAAAGTATTTCTTTTTTTCGCATACAGTCAAAAAACAACCGCACAACTGTAAATTGTTGCAAGCTTTATTAGAAAAAAACATTGATTTTTATGATCACGAAACCATTGTCAATGACCACAATAAGAGATTGATTGGTTTTGGGAAATACGCAGGATTTGTAGGAGCCTATAATAGTTTTAGAGCATTTGGGATAAAATTCGAATTGTTCAAACTCCCAAAAGCAGAAATGCTTTCTGGGAAACAGGATATGATTGCGCATTTGAAACGATTGGTATTGCCTCCAATAAAAATTGTAAATACTGGAACCGGAAAAGTGGGAAGTGGTGTCAAAGAAATTCTGGATGCTATTAAAATTAAAGAAGTTTCAGTCGAAAATTATTTGACAAAAAACTACACCCAACCCGTTTATACTCAGATTGATGTTTTGGATTATAATGTTCGAAAAGACGGTCAAGTTTTAGATTTTACCGATTTTTTTCAAAACCCTACCGAATATGTTTCTAATTTTGAGCGGTTTACCAAAGTTTCAGATATTTATATTACGGGACATTTCCATGCCAATGAAGCTCCCGACATTCTCACTCGTGAAATGCTAAAAGCCAAAGACTGTAAAATTAAAGTGGTGGGTGATATTTCTTGTGACGTCAATAGTTCTATAGCTTGCACCCTTAGATCATCCACTATAGATGAGCCTTTGTTTGGTTATTTGCCAATAGAAAATAAAGAAGTCGATGTATTTCATCCTGCAGCAATCGTAGTGATGGCTGTAGATAATTTACCGTGTGAATTGCCAAAAGAAGCCAGTGAAGGTTTTGGCGAAATGTTTATGGAACATGTAATTCCCGCTTTTTTCAACGGTGATAAAGACGGAATTTTAGAACGGGCAAAAATGACCGAAAACGGAAAACTTACTCCTAAATTCAGTTATTTGCAGGCTTATGTGGATGGGAAATAATTTTTTAATAAATAGGTAATAGGCTGTAATGATTACCATAATAATGTCAAACTCCATACAAAATCTATATCTTTAGATTTTAAAAAAAAATTAAGGTTAGATTCAACTGTTTGTCAAATCAATTGTTTAGTAAGATAAAACTTTTTTTTCGAAAGACTTATGAGTACTACAAGGTTATAGTTTTCATTACAATAAAATCCTTCCAAATAAGTAATTATTTTAGTATAATAAACAAATACATAAAATGAAAAAATTGCTTTCACTATCTCTAATTTTTGCTTTGAATATGGTTTATTCGCAAAATATTGAATCTCCGTCCAAAGAAATATCGGTAAATTTCAAATTATCAGTTTCTGGACAGCCTTCTTATTCAGTAAATTACAACAATAAGCCCGTAATTTTAGAAAGTATTTTAGGAATAAAACTAAAGGATAAAACTGCGTTGGATGCCAATTTTGAAATTGCAGATACAAAAACAAACACTTTTAACGAATCTTGGAAACCAGTTCTTGGTGAGCAATCGAGCATTCTCAATCATTATAATGAGTTAATTATTTCTCTAGTTCAAAAGGAAACCAAAATAAAAATGAATATCATTTTCAGGGTTTTTGACGAAGGTGTTGCTTTTAGATATGATTTTCCCAAACAAAAAGAACTGAATTATTTCATTATTTCGGATGAGGTTTCCCAGTTTAATTTAACCGAAAAAAATAAAGTTTTCTGGATTCCAGGTGATTTTGACAGTCAGGAATATGTGTATAATGAAACCAAATTTTCTGAAATTGACAACACAAAATTAAATTTGAAGAACGGAATCGGTGTAAAATCGATTGCCGGACAATATGTGGTTCAATCGCCTTTGATGATGAAATCACCATCGGGATTGTATCTGAATATTTTTGAAGCTGCCGTAGTCAATTACCCCATTATGCACCTGAATGTTGATGTGAAAAACTATAAATTATCTGCTAATATAGTTCCCAATGCCATTGGAGACAAAGCCTATTTGCAAGCACCTTGCGTTTCTCCTTGGAGAACAATTATGATGAGCGATGATGCACGAGATATTGTGGGTTCTAAGATGATTTTGAACCTGAATGAACCTTGCAAATTGGACGACACTTCTTATATTAAACCGATGAAATACGTTGGGATTTGGTGGGAAATGCACATCGGAAAATCGACTTGGGATTATGCCGGTTCTCAAAATGCACAGAATGTTTTGACCAAGGATTTATTACCGTCAGGAAAACACGGAGCAACGACAGAAAACACCAAAAGATATATTGATTTTGCTGCCAAAAATGGTTTCGATGGCGTTCTGGTCGAAGGTTGGAACGTGGGTTGGGAAGATTGGTTTGGCAATTGGAAAGAAGAAGTTTTTGATTTCGTAACGCCTTATCCCGATTTTGATTTAAATGCGGTTACAGCTTACGCCAAAGCCAAAAACGTTAAAATGATTATGCACCACGAAACTTCGGCTTCGGTTGCTAATTATGAACGACATTTAGACCGCGCATTCGATTTGATGAAAAAACTGGATTATCCAGCAGTGAAATCAGGTTATGTTGGCAAAATTATTCCGCGTGGCGAATATCACGATGGTCAAACTATGGTCAATCATTTTAATTTTGTGGCAAGACGTGCCGCCAATTTTAAACTAATGCTCAATTCTCACGAAAGTTCTCGCCCAACAGGTTACAGCCGAACCTATCCAAATTACATCGCTGCCGAAGCCGCTCGTGGTAATGAATTCAACGCTTGGAGTACAGGAAATCCTCCAATGCACGAAACGATTTTGCCTTTCACTAGATTGCTTGGTGGCCCAATGGATTATACGCCAGGAATTTTCGAAATCAAAATGAGTCATTACGACAAATCTAAAACCGAACAAGTTCACACCACTTTGGCAAAACAATTGGCATTGTATGTGACGATGTATTCACCTTTGCAAATGGCCGCCGATTTACCTGAAAACTATGAGAAATATTCAGATGCTTTTCAGTTTATCAAAGACGTTGCGCTAGATTGGCAAGATTCAAAATATCTTGAAGCGGAACCTGGTGATTATTTGACGGTTGCCAGAAAGACAAAAGGTAAGGAAACTTGGTTCCTTGGCGCCATCACGGATGAAAATGCTCGAAAATCTGAAATTAAATTGGATTTCCTGACCAAAGGAAAAAAATACAAAGCCATTATTTATGAAGATGCCAAAGATGCCGATTGGAAAAACAATCCAATTGCATATAAAATAAGTACAATTGTAGTTACTTTTAAATCAAAAATCAATTTGAATTTAGCGCCTGGCGGAGGAACAGCAATCAGTTTCGAACCGATAAATTAAAGGTTTTTAGAAATTATAAATTTAACTTTTGATACTCATTAATTGGGTGTAACTATACAGGGCTTTCGCGTTTAAAATTTCAGACACGACCCAATAGCGAACGGGCGAAGCAATTGCACGAATTAGCACAAATTGTATTGATACCGATTATGTATTCAATATAGTCCAATAAAAATTGGACTATTTTCATACTATATCGGCATTACACCAAATCTCTTTGGACTATTTTAAAAATTCG
>JAYVIK010000068.1:0-16557 GCA_043770265.1 Flavobacterium sp.
ACAAACAATTGTGGGCAAAATCGGTTATCAATCAAAAAGCACCCAAACTGGTGGTCGAAAAATGGCTTAGTGAAAAGCCAGATACCAAAGGAAAATTTGTACTTATCGATTTTTGGGCCACTTGGTGCGGTCCGTGTCGAAGAGCGATCCCTGATTTAAACAAATTTAAAACAGAATTTGAGAAAGATTTGATTGTGATAGGCATCAGCGACGAAACACAAGAAAAAGTGGAGAGCCTTAACTTTCTTAATATTGAGTATTTTAGTGCTATCGACACCGAAAGAAGGATGTATAATTCGCTGGAAATAAAAGGGATTCCGCATTGTATTTTAATCGATCCTAATGGCATTGTGCGTTGGGAAGGCTATCCAACTTTGAACGACTTTGAATTGACTTCGGAAGTAATCAAAGGCATTATTGACAAATACAAAATATAAATTTATCATCCCTACAACAAATCAAATAAAGTTATAAAACTAGTCAGTTTTAATCTTCATTTTTTTAGACATAAGAATAATGTAATTTATTTTAATAATTGTGTAAAATAGCAGTTAATTATTAAACTCACCTTTGCATAAGAATAAATTATTTAACAATCTAAAATAAAAAAAGATGAAAACAGAGAACACAATTGACGTTTTGAACTCATTGATTGAAATTAACAACGACAGAATTTACGGCTACGAAACAGCTTCAAAAGAAGTAGAAGAAACTGATTTGAAAATGATGTTTTCCCAAGCTACTGAGACCAGTCTTAAATGCAAAGCACAACTTGTTGCCGAAGTAAAAAGTCTTGGTGGAGAACCAACGGAATCAACCACAACAACTGGTAAAATTTACCGCATTTGGATGGATGTGAAAGCCTTGGTTACAGGAAAAAGCAGAAAAGTAATTCTGGATTCATGTGTCTTTGGAGAGGAAGCCGCGATTGAAAAGTATCATGAAGCATTGAATAATGGGGGAGATTTAACATCTGGTTTACAACTTATAATTGCAGAACAGTTATTAGTGATAAAAGCGGATCAAGACAAGGTAAAAAAAGTAGTTGATATGATTGAATTAAGCAAATAATTCTTTCTCAAGCAAAAAAATGCGGTTAAAACAGCGATGTTTTAACCGCATTTTTTTTGCCAAATAATTTATTAAATTCAAACCTTTCGTTCTCAAAATTTAATCAGAAAACAATATTCAATCACTATTTTTCGGGAACTTTTGGAAGTTCAGTCACTTCTACTTGAATGGCGACAGCATAGTCATTTGGTATAATTTTACTCCCGTGACCATTGGCATATACTTTTGTAAATTCGGCTCCAAAATACAAGATTATGGCCGAATAGTAAACCCAAATTAAAATAATAATCACGGAACCCGCGGCACCATACACTGTGGCAACGGTCGAACTGCTTAGGTAAAATCCAATCGCAAATTTACCAAACATAAAGAAAAAAGAGGTAAAACTGGAACCAATTAATGCGTCTTTCCAAGCAATATTTCCATCGGGAAGCGTTTTGAAAATAATCGAAAACAACACCGTTGTTGTTGCAAAAAGTATTAAAATATTAAGCACATAAAATACATAAATGGTCGAATCAGGAAAATAAATCAACAAACGCACGTTGATCATATCCATCACGGTGTTGACCATTAAACTTACCAATAACAAAAAACCAACCGAAGCAATCATCGAAAAGGACATCAATCGGTTTTTGAGGAATTTTACAAATCCCTTGTCGGGTTTGGCTTTCAAACCCCAAATATAATTGATGGAACTTTGAATTTCGGCAAAAACTCCCGATGCACCTATCAGCAACATTATGCCTCCAAATATGGCGGCAAATGCACTATTTTCAGTCAATTCTATATTCTTGATGGTCTCCTGAATTTGGTGGGCCGCTTCATTGCCAACCATTCCGTTAATTTGACCAAAAAATTGTCCCGTGACTGCTTCTCGTCCAAAGAAAATACTAAAAATTGAAATAATAATAATTAACAAAGGTGGTAAAGAAAATATGGTGTAATAAGATAGTGAGGCACTCAGTTTTAGGGCGTTGTCATCATCAAATTCTTGAAAGGTTTTCTTCAATAATTTCCAACTCAATAGTGCTACTTCTTTTTTTTTTCTCATATTCAATAATGTTTTTTTTAATAGTATTCCAACAAATAGTAGTATGAAATACTTTTCTGCTGACAAAGCTAGGTCTATTGTGTCAAATTAGTGTACAACGGTCTAAACAAAATGGTAATTGTAATAAAATACTTGGTTTTACGTAAATAATAACCACATTTTGCCAAAGTAATTATTATATAAATTTAATGTCAAAGTATGATAAATATCAATTTTTAAGCTGTTTCAAGTTCCTAAATTTGCTCCCAAATTAAAAAAAATAAGTTGGCTTATTTTAGTCTTAAAAATAATTAATCTAAAATTGAAATCATGAATAAACAATTACTTTATTTACTATTTATAAGCGTTTTTTTTGCTTGTAATCAAACGGGGAAAATCAATGAAACAAAATTTTCTCCTCTCCAAAAACTAGAAGAAGGAAACAAACGATTTGCCGCCGGAAAACCTGTTCATCCCGACGAAACACTAGAAAGGTTGCGTGAACTGAAAAAAGGACAACATCCGTTTGCTATTGTGGTTAGTTGCTCTGATTCGAGAGTGCCTGCCGAATTGGTTTTTGACCAAGGTCTTGGTGATATTTTTTCAATTCGCACCGCTGGAAATGTGATGGGTGACTATGAATTGGGAAGTATTGAGTATGCTGTCGAACATTTGGATTGTAAATTAGTACTCGTTATGGGGCATAAAGATTGTGGCGCCATAAAAGCATTTATTTCATCTGATGGGCATTATGAACATTTGGATCATATCAAAAAAATAATAGAATACATCGAACGCGAGAAAGAAGAAAAAAATCTAGCGAGTCATCAGGAATTGAATGTCGATAAAGCTATTGATGCCAATATTGCACACGGAGTTACTTTTTTAAAAACTGCTGAACCCATTTTGAAAGAGTTCTACGACTCTAAGAAAGTTGAGATTATTGGGGCTTTATATGATATTGAAACTGGAAAAGTAACTTTCGATAAAAATACCAAAATTTAAATAATTTGTAAGAAATAATGATACTATTGAAATAGTGCAATACTGTCTTTGCGACAATAACTACTAATGAAAAAATATCTTTACTCTTTTGCTTTTGTGCTAACCCCTCTTTTTTTATTTGGACAGAAAATTGTATTCCAGCAAGAAATACTTTAAATTATAACTATTATTTCTTTTGAAACTCGATAAACAATTCACTATTGGCTCTTGGAGCAATTGAATTATGGCAAGTCTCCATAATTTTAAAGTCAAAATAATTCTTAAACAACTTCTCATATTCGGCTTGGCTTCCGCCAAAGGGTGGTCCTGATTCAAATGTTTTATTGAATAACAAGCCAACCAAAAGTCCTTTATCTTTTAAAATTGTGTGCATTTTCACCACGTATTTTTCTCGCATTATTGGTGGCAATGCACAGAAAAAAGTCTGTTCAATACCCAAATCATATTCGCCTTTATGCTCAAAAAAGTCACCCAAAACAATTTTGATATTGGGATAATTTTTGAATTTTTCCTGAAGGTTTGAAACCAATGTTGGTGCGATATCTATAAGCGTAATATTGGTAAAACCCTGACTTAAAATATATTCTGCTTCGTGAGAATTACCACAACCAGGAATTAAAATGCTGATATTCTTATCTTCTAAAGTATCTATGTATGATTTTATAGGAGGAGAAACTTTACCTAAATCCCAACCCGTGGCATTGGTTTTATATTGAGTTTCCCAATACTCTTGGTCTAAGCGTTTTTCATTGTTCATCATATTGCATTTTATAATCCCCGATATGTTTTTCGTTATCGGAAATCATTTTTTTATGTTTAAAATAATTGAAAATGCCAATACAAAAAATCACGAAAGAACTTATAAAAAGAAACCATTCAATGATAAAACTGTTCTCTATTTTTAGCAAGCTTTCCAAGCTTAAACCTGCTACAAAAAAATACATTGATGTTCGTAGAAAGGCCAAGAAAGTAGATTGATTGGCTAAGATTGTTCTTTGCAAAGCCAATCGTTCTCTTAAAATAAGGTCTTTATTTATAGATTTTTCAAGCATTTATTATTTCTTTTTACAGGTAGAAATTCCTAATGGAAGATAAAGCGGACAGAAACTTACCAGACTAGTAATAGCAAAAATAAAAGCAAATATGCCTAAGACTAATGCAGTTGTACCACTAATTGTTTCGGTGTAATACAAAACACCTATTAAAAGGGCAATTGAAATTCGAATAATTTTGTCGGTTGAACCCATGTTTGCTTTCATATATTGATATTTATTGTTTTTTATTAGTCATATGTAATTGCTTCCCCTGTTCGCTTTCGCTTGGGTCGCATATAATCATTAGTGTTTGCGACCAATCATCAGATATGCTCATTTCATAAATTTGAATTTGGGTAGTCAAAATATTAAGATTTTTTTGGTAATTTCACAAATATATTGAATAGCAATCCACCCATTAAAGCACCGTATAATGTACTATTAAAAGGTTTTGATGTAATGGCACAAGTACCAGAAGCGCAACCAATATAAAAGTAATACAAATAACCCGCAATTGCTCCAACAACGATTCCTATTCCTGTAATTATTATAGCTTTCTTATTCATTAATTGCTTTTTTCTAGGATGGTTTTAATGATTTCTTCCTTAGACAAAACGCCTGATTGTCTCCACAATTGTTTTCCATTTTGAAATAAAATCAGTGTAGGTACTCCGCGAACTTGATATTTCGAAGCTAATTCTTGGTTTTTGTCCACATCAATTTTTAGGATAGTAATTCGCTCTCCTAAATTGTCCTTCACTTGTTTTAAAATTGGCGCCAGCGTTTTACAAGGGCCACACCAAGTAGCGAAAAAATCAATTAAAACCGGTTTTTCTGAGTTTATAATAGAATCAAAATTAGTGTTCATTTTTTTGAATATTTATTGTTTGGGACTGCGCAACCATTTGGCCCACAGCCTAAATTAAAAACAGCCTGAAACAAGAAAAATAATCCGAATGCTACAAAAAACCATTCGCGAGTGGTGTAAGCCTGCACGAATAAAAACAGGGAAAAAGCCAATCTCACCCATCGCATTGTATGCCAATTTGTAAATAGTATATTTTTCATTTTATTTTAATGTTGACGGACATACGTAATTTGTTGTTTTTATAGCTGTTTTTTTGATAGAGGCAAATCCTCCTAAAATATTGACAATATTATGATATCCTCTTGCTTTTAATATAGAAGCGGCAATCACCGAACGATATCCTCCAGCACAATGAACGTAAAATTCCTCTTCTTTAGGAAATTCGGCAATATGATCATTAATAGAATCCAAAGGAGTGGAATGAGCCCCTTCGACATGCTCTGCAATAAATTCTCCCTCTTTCCTAACATCAAAAACAGGAACATTTTCTTCCATTAATTCTTCCAATCCATTGGCAGTAACCCAATTTACTGTGTCGTATTCAAACCCAGCATTTTTCCATGTTTCAAAACCACCTTTCAAGTAGCCTAAAGTATTATCATAACCTACTCTAGCCAAACGCGTGATGCTTTCTTCCTCTCTTCCCACTGGTGTCACCAACAGAATAGGTTGTTTGATATCAGGAATTAAAGCGCCAACCCAAGGAGCAAAATCGCCATCAATTCCAATGAAAATTGACTGTGGAATATGCCCTTTAGAATAATCATCCTGATGACGAACATCAAGAATTACGGTATCGATTTTATTGGCTACTAATTCAAAAGTTTCAGCATCATAAGCAATAGCTTCACTAATAATATCTTCAACATTTTCATATCCTTCCTTGTTGAGCTTCACATTCATAGGAAAATAAGAAGGTGGTGGCAATAAACCATTAGTGACTTCCTTTATAAATTCTTCCTTACTCATATTGGCTCGAAGCGCATAATTGGTTTTCTTTTGGTCTCCAATTGAACCAATAGTTTCTTTACTTAAATTTTTACCACAAGCACTTCCAGCGCCGTGAGCGGGATAAACAATTACATTATCAGCCAAAGTCATCACCTTGTTTCTTAGACTATCAAATAAGATTCCTGCCAATTGTTCTTGAGTCATATCCGCCGCTTTTTGGGCTAAATCGGGACGACCCACATCTCCTAAGAATAAAGTGTCACCACTAAAAAGTGCATAATCTTTACCCTCTTTGTCTTTCAAAAGATAGCAAACGCTTTCTAAGGTATGACCCGGTGTATGCAAAACGGTTATGGTGATTTCTCCCAAGCGAAAAACTTCGCCATCTGCGGCAATATGGGCTTCAAAACTAGGATTGGCGGTTGGTCCAAAAATGATTGGAGCGCCAGTTTTTTCGGCTAAAGTAACGTGGCCACTTACAAAATCAGCGTGGAAATGAGTTTCAAAAATATACTTAATCTTTGCATTATTTTTATTAGCTTTATTGATATAAGGCTGAACTTCACGCAATGGATCAATAATAGCCACTTCGCCTTTACTTTCGATATAATAAGCACCTTGTGCCAAACAACCGGTATAAATTTGTTTAATTTTCATATGCTGATATTTATTGTTTTTTTTTGGTCATATGTAATTGCTTCGCCTGTTCACTTCGTTCGAGTCGCATACTATTATTGGTGTTCGCAACCAATTTTAGGTTATGCTCATTTCATTTTTCAAAGAGTTTTATACTGTAAATTTATTTATTTTTAATCGAATTCTTTCCCTAAAACCACATTTTAGGAAATTATTGTGATAGGAAAAGTTCGCGAATGATAATATAAATTCCCATCGCAAGCACAAACCAACCAAAACTAGTTTTAAGCTTTTCATCATCTGCCTTTTTAGCAATAAAATTACCAATAAAGATTCCGATTATGGAGGCTAAAGTAAAGATTTCCAATAACTTCCAGTCAATAACTTGGTCGCTCATTATATCTCCTGTAAAGCCAATTAATGATTGAGCAGAAACAATAAAAAGCGAAGTTCCAACTGCCATTTTCATCGGTGTTTTGGCAAAAACGAGTAAGGTTGGAACAATCAAAAATCCGCCTCCTGCTCCAACAAATCCGGAAATAAGCCCAATTAGAATTCCCATTAAGGCTATTTTGAAATAATTGAGTTTTACTTCCTCATAAACTATTTTTTCTTTCAAAGGTTTTATCATTCGAACCGATGCAAAAATCATAACGAAGGCAAAAACCACCATTATCAAAACGGACTTGGTCAAAGTGAATTGTTCAGTCGAAAAAACAACATCTGGAATTCTAGGAACGAGAATTTTTCGAGTAACAAAAACGGATAGTATTGCTGGAATCCCAAACAGAATAACTTTATAAAAATCGACTAATTTTTGTTTGGCTTTGTGAATTCCGCCTACTAATGAGGTTGTTCCAATTACAAATAAAGAATAGGCTGTGGCCAATGTAGGTTCGATTCCCATTACATAAACCAAAATAGGAACCGAAAGTATGGAACCGCCACTTCCCAACATTCCGAGAGTTATTCCAACAAAAACCGCTAAAATATATCCTATGTATTGAGCTATTTCCATTTATAAAATTTTATCAGCACAAAAATAGGATATTAAATATCTCAAGTATGTAACAAATGTTACTTCATTTGAGCAATACAATCGAAGATCTTTTCAAACTAATTTTTCCTTTGTTTTCTAATGCTTTTAACAAACGTGAAACTACCACTCTAGAAGTATGCAAGTCATAAGCAATTTCCTGATGGGTAGAGTGAATTTCATTTGATTTAACCACTTTAGATTTGTCATTTAGATAATTCAATAATCGTTCATCCATATTCATAAATGCTAAATTATCAATAGCTGAAAGCATTTCTTTTAAACGATTATTATAACTAGTAAAAACATAGTTTCTCCAACTTCTATACTTTCCTAACCACTCTTCCATTTTACTTACTGGAATCATAATTAATTGTCCTTTGGTTTCTGCAACCGCTCTGATTTCGCTTTTGGTTTCGCCTAAACAGCACGCCATTGTCATGGCGCAAGTATCGCCTTTTTCGATAAAATACAACAACAATTCTCCTTCGTCAAAATCCTCACGCAATATTTTAATGGCTCCTGAAATCAGCAAAGGCATTTTTCGAATGGAATCGCCAAAATCAATTAGAATATCACCTTCTTTGAAATCTCTCAGTAAAGAAGTTTCTACAATTTCCTCTATTAATTTATCTTCAAAAAGATATCCGTAAGTGTTTTTGAGTAATTCTTTCATTAATGGTTTTAAATTTTATTTCGACGTAAATTTCGCTAAAAATTTCCATTTAAAAAACAGAAACAGCAAACACTTTGACTAATCGTTTAGTATTTAAGCCTTTTTGTTGATTTTACCATTTTTATTTGAAATCATTTTGGTTTATGTAACAAAAGCTACAAAAAGCAAGGAACATTTTTCGGAAATTTGCTTCATTAAAAATACAAATACTTTTCTAAAGATGAAAACACTGATTATAGGAGGAGTTGCCGGTGGTGCAACTGCAGCAGCAAGATTGAGAAGACTGAGTGAAGAAAATGAAATTATTATTTTTGAAAAAGGCGAACACGTCAGTTTTGCCAATTGTGGACTTCCCTATCATATTGGAGGTATAATTGCTGACCGCTCCAAATTATTATTGCATACGCCAACTTCCTTAAAAACAAGATTCAATTTGGATGTTCGTATTTTTAACGAAGTGGTGAAAATCGACAAAGAAGCCAAAACAGTCGAAGTTCGAAATCTAATTACAAAAGAAATCTACACCGAATCCTACGATAAATTGTTATTATCTCCTGGCGCAGAACCTTTCAGGCCCAATATTCCCGGGATTGATTCCGATAAAATAATGACGCTTCGCAATGTGGCTGATATGGATCGAATCATTGCTAAAACCAAAGATTTAAAAAACATTGCTGTTGTTGGCGGTGGTTTCATTGGATTGGAAGTCGCTGAAAATTTGGTGGAAAAAGAATTAAATGTCACCGTTATCGAATTAGGAAACCAAGTTATGGCTCCTGTGGATTATGAATTTGCCAAAATGGTACAACATCACGCTGTTGCCAAAAACCTCAATATTCTTGTCAATACAGGTGTCGAAGCTTTTGAGGAAAAGGGAAATGAAATTGAATTAAAATTAAATACAGGCAAAACCATTTTGGCTGATGCCGTTGTGTTTGCCATTGGCGTGAAGCCTGAAAACGCATTGGCGAAAGCCTTAGGATTGGATTTGGGCGTTACTGGTGGAATTGCCGTGAATGAATTTATGCAAACCTCAGACCCGAATATTTATGCTGTGGGCGATGCTGTAGAAGTTTCGCACTTTATCAATCAAGCGAAAGTGCTGATTCCACTAGCTTGGCCAGCCAATCGTCAAGGTCGAATTGTTGCCGACAATATCAGCAGAGGAAACAAAATTCCCTACTCAGGAACTTTGGGAACTTCCATCATCAAATTCTTTGACTTGACTGTGGGTGCAACTGGACTCAACGAAAAATTATTGAAACGCTACAATATTCCCTACCGAACTGTAACCGTTACTAGAGCGAATCACGCTAGTTATTATCCTGGAGCCACGAATATTGTCTTGAAAATGAATTTTGGTGAAGACGGAACCATTTATGGCGCTCAAGCTTTGGGACAAGAAGGCGTTGACAAGCGTATCGATGTGATTGCTACGGCTATTAAAGGAAACTTGACTATCTATGATTTGCAAGAAATTGAAGTAGCTTATGCTCCGGCATATAATTCTGCCAAAGATCCTGTAAACATTCTGGGCTACGTTGCCGAAAACATGCTGAAAGATGATGTACGCTTTATAAATTATGATCAATTAGACGACTATTTATTAGCTGAAAATGCTATTCTACTTGATGTTAGAACCAAAACAGAATTCGAAAACGGTGCAATTCCCAATGCCATAAATATGGATGTGGATACTTTTAGAGACAATCTGGATTTCTTTGATAAAAACAAAAAATATGTTATTTATTGTCAGATTGGTTTAAGAGGCTATTTGGCACAACGTATTTTAAGAAACCACAATATCTATTCTGTGAATTTGAACGGTGGTTATGGGCTTTGGAAACCGGTAAATAGTTAGAAAAATAACAGTTTATTTAATTAAAATTAAAAAAAAATTTGTCAACATATTTATAAAAATTGACAAATGTTTTATTTTTCATAAAACTCTATCGGTAAATTATCGGGATCAGCAATGAAAGTAAATCTTTTTTCTGTGAGCTCATCTATCCGAATGGGTTCAACTTCTATTTGGAATTTTTCTATATGTTCAATGACTTTTTCCAAATTGTTGACTTCAAAAGCAAGATGCCTAAGTCCCAATGCTTCAGGTCTTGAAACTCTTTGAGGTGGATTAGGAAATGAAAATAATTCAACTATATAAGTACCGTTTAGTTCCAAATCCAATTTAAAGGATTGCCTATTTTCTCTATAAACTTCACGAATAATGGTTAATCCCAAGACTTCAGTATAGAATTTCTTTGATTTTTGATAATCCGAACAGATAATAGCAATATGGTGAACTTTGTTTATCATTAATTTTTTACTTGATTTTTGTCATAGAAAATGCTTTTTTTAAAGAGATTTATTGCATATCCGAGTATTAGGGAGTTTTATTATTCTGGTTAATGTAAACTAAATTCAAATAATTTAAATCACTATCAGATTCAATATGAGAAGCTTTGTTTTGCTTTAATACCTGCTCAAATATATTAAATAATTCTGAAAAAATAAAAAATAGTAACTTCAAATTATTTAGAAATTATTCGATGCTTCTTTTAGAAACAACTTCTTTTTTCTTGTTTATTTTTGTTTTTGATTAGTTAATTAAGATTATAAAATGATATAATAACTTAATATGACTACATTATCAGTTAATTTAATTAATAATTTGCTAAAAAATAGTCATATCTGACTTTTAAATAGTTAAATAAAAAAAATAATTAGAATAAGAATTCACTAAATAAATTAGTTTTTTAAAATAGTAAATTAATAAATATTATATTAATATTATCTAATTCGTAAAAATTAAGCCTTGATGTTATATTTTCTTAAAAAATATTTTTAAATTAACAATATATTAAGATATTTGTAAACAACTAATCATAAATAAATATTAATATGAAAATTAATTTTAAATGTTTTCTGAGTTTCTTACTTGTACTTTTTGTACAAATAGCAGTAGCTCAAGAGAGAGCTGTTTCAGGAGTTGTTTCTGACAATGCAGGATTGCCACTTCCAGGCGTGAGCGTATCTGTGAAAGGAACTAAAACTGGAGCACAATCAGATTTTGACGGAAAATATACGGTCAAAGCAACACCAAGCCAAATCTTGGTGTTTACCTTCATTGGGATGAAGTCCCAAGAAGTAAAAGCTAGTGCAACTAAGGTCAATGTTACAATGCAAGACGATTCACAGGCTTTAGCAGAAGTTGTTGTAGCATATGGTACGCAATCAAAAGCCTCACTTACAGGGTCTGCAACTGTAATTAGTGGTAAACAGATCGAAAATCTTACATTTTCAAACGCAGTTCAAGGACTAGAAGGTTTAGCAGCGGGATTGAGAATTATTCAAGGAGGAGGACAACCTGGTTCTGATCCTGTAATTAGAATTAGAGGATTTGCCTCTATAAATGGAGATAGCGCTCCGCTT
Organism: Flavobacterium sp.; assembly: GCA_043770265.1. GTDB lineage: Bacteria > Bacteroidota > Bacteroidia > Flavobacteriales > Flavobacteriaceae > Flavobacterium. The sequence continues at coordinate 11,743 of JAYVIK010000068.1, forward strand.
ATAGTTTTAGACGGTGTTCCTTATACTGGAAGCTTAAGTAGTATTAATCCGCAAGATATTGAATCGACTAGCGTCCTTAAAGATGCATCTTCATCATCATTATACGGTAATAAAGCATCTAGTGGTGTTTTGTTAATAACTACTAAGAAAGGTTCAAAAAGTAAAACACAAATTAGTGTAGATACCAGAATTGGAACTACCCAAAGAGCAACTAAAGAATACAATATCATTAAAACTACAGGTGAATTTTATGAATCGTATCATAGTGTCCTTGCTAACTCAGAATTTTACAAAAGAAATGCAGCGGGCACCCCTATAACTATAGCACAAGCTAGACAATACGCTTCTACTAATCTAATTCCTAAATTAGGATACAATCTTTACGATGTTTCTAATGCTACTTTGGTTGACCCAATTACAGGAAAACTTAATAGCGCAGCAAACCTTTTGGTTAATGACAGATGGGAAGACGCTCTTTTTAGAGATGATGCGGTGTTTAATTCAACCGATTTGAATATATCTGGAGGCTCTGAAGACATATCCTATTATTTTTCATTGGGTAATCAAAATGATAACGGATATACGGTTGGAAGTAACTTCAAAAGAAATACAGGTCGATTGAAATTAAGTTCATCGAAAATTGCCAAAGTATTAACTTTAAGTGGAGACGTTTCTTATGCTAAATCTAGTGGTCAATTCGTTCCAAGTGATGGTAACCAAAACTTTGCGAATGCGTTCTTTTGGACTAGAAGAATTGCTCCAATTTTTCCAGTTTACAAGTATGATCAAAATTGGAACCCGATTCCAAATGCAAATAATCCTGGTGGAATAGCTTATGACTTTGGTAATACTCAACTTTTTCCAAATGGGACTTCAAGAGGGCCAAGACAGTATGCAACAGGAGAACACCCGCTTGCAGTAATAGAAAATTCATTAGATACATTCGACCGAGATCAATATAATTCTGCTTTAAGAGCTAAATTTGCATTACCTTTTGATATAAAGTTCGAATATGTGGTTAACCTTTTGACTGAAGTTAATAAAACAACTGACTTTACTAAACCAGAAGCAGGGGCGTTTGCACTATCAAATAATGGTTTACTAGAAAATGGAAGAGATGATTTCTCAGCACTAACAAATCAACAGTTATTAACTTGGAAAAAATCTTTTGGCCGTCATAGCTATGACGTTTTATTAGGACACGAGACTTACCAAGAAAAGTTCACAACACTTTCGCTCTATAAAACAAATATTATAGGAAATTTTAGCCCCGTGTTAGATAATACTTCTGTATATGTATCAGCAGAAAACTATAATAGAAGCTACATAACGGAAGGATATTTTTCTAAATTTGTATATGGTTTAGATAATAACTATTTCCTAAATCTTACTGCTAGGCGTGACGCTTCTTCAGTTTTCCACGCAGACGAAAGATGGGGGAACTTTTGGTCTGCTGGAGCCTCTTGGATTATAAGTAATGAAAAATTTATAAAGGATTCAAAAGTGATAACCTTTGCTAAATTTAAAGCAAACTACGGAACAACTGGAAACGATCGATTGTTTTATGATGATCCAACCCTTGCTGTTGATCAAGCTGGAACTCGTAATTATGTAATGTATGAAAATCAATTCGAAATCAAAGAAAACAATGGTCAACTAGGTCAGCAACCATTTAGTTTAGGAAATAAAAAATTAAAATGGGAAGATGCAGCTAGTTTCGATATTGGTCTAGATATAGGCCTGTTCAATAGACTAAACGTATCTATTGGTTATTACAGAAAAAATGCTACTGATCTTTTATTTAATAATCCACTCCAATTATCGACTGGTCAGCCTTCATTTCCCGAAAATTTTGGATCCATGGTAAATAGTGGTATCGAAACTGAAATTACATGGAATGCTATCAAAAACGACAAAATAAATATTGATTTTAACGCCAATTTTTCAACATTCAATAACGAATTAACAGAACTTCCACAAGAATTCGTACAAAGTGGAAATTTTAGACGAACGGTAGGCAGAAGTATTTATGATTATTATATGGTAAAAAATGCCGGTGTAAATCCAATAAATGGAAATGCGCAATGGTATGCTAAAGATGCAAATGGAAACAGTATAATTACAGAAACATATGCGAATGCTAGCAGAGAATTTCTAAATAAAAGGGCAATCCCTAATAGTACAGGCGGTTTTGGGACAAATATTGAATTAGGGGGTTTTTCACTAGCTGTTCAATTTGCCTATCAAATGGGTGGATATGGAATCGATAACGAATATTTTGCATTATTATCTGCAACAGGACAAGTAACAAATTTTCCTGATTATAATAAAACATGGACTGTTGATAACCCTACAGCAAGTTTGCCTAGAATGGATCCATTAAGTCCGTTGCAATATAGTCTTTCAGACCTCTATTTAGTAGATTTAAGTTACTTGAGTTTAAGCAATATTAACTTAAGTTATGTTCTTAAACGTGACTTCATGAAAAAAGCGCATATAGACTCTGTCAAACTTTATACTACAGTTAACAACGCTTTTTTATTATACAGTGCAAGACAAGGTTACGATCCGCGTTTTAGTTCTATTGGTGCCTCGTCGCCTGAATTTGGTGCCAACAGAACAATAGCTTTTGGGGCAAAAATAAATCTTAATTAAATCATTATGAAAAAAATTAAATTTTTAAACACGCAAATTGTCAAGTTTTTTGTATTTGCTATTGCATCTACACTTTTCATTTCATGTACAGATTTTGAACGTGATTTTGCAGACGAACGATACCATACAGAGTCGCATGCAAAAGCTATTGCGAGCGCAGGCGGTACAGTTGGACTTAAAGCTCTTGATGGGGCTGTCTTAGCTTATTTAAGAGATGGTGAAACTGGTACGACCCAATTCGGGATTAAAGCAGTAGATCTTGGGATGGATTTAAGAAGTGGAGATATGGACATGAGTGTGTTTACTCACTTCGGTCGTTACAGCAACTATATTAATGTTATTACAAATGCAGCAGATAACGAATTCCAATGGAGATTCTTTTATAAAGTTATAAATAATGCAAATATTATTATTAATACAATTCCAGATAGTTCGCCGCAATCGACATTAAACTTTAAATATAAAGCTTATACGTATCGAGCAATTGCCTATTTCTATTTAATAAGAATGTATCAACATACAACAGCTGCTGATAATACAATAGCTATTCCTATTGATTTTGGTGATTATGTTGGACAACCCCAATCGACAGTAGGACAAGTAAAAGCACAAATTCTTAGCGATTTGAATCTTGCCTATAACGGACTTAAAAATTATACAAGAGCATCAAATGAAGAAATTGATGCCTCAGTAGTAGCTGCATACTTAGCGAGATATCATTTAACTTATAAAAATTGGGCTGAGGCTGAGAAATATGCAGATATCGCAATGAAAGTGGGAAGCATAAGTAGTGGCGTTTCCGATGGTTTTGATGATCTAGCTTTATCCGAAGTTATTTGGGGGGCAAACGTAACACCAAGTACAAGTGAAGTTTACACATCCTTTTTTGCACATACGAGCCAGATTAATGATGGATATAGCGGTTGGAATCATATTAAAACCATAAATTCTAATTTGTTTAACCAAATACCTATCACAGATAAAAGGCGTAAATGGTTTGCAGAACAAGAGTACGCTGATGGAGTTGTTATCGTACCTGGCACATGGGCTCACTATGATATTACGCCAAAATATACCAGCCTTAAATTTATATCTGAAGGCGGACCAGGCGTTTTTACTGGTGATTATATTTATCTTAGAAACACTGAGTTTTTCTTAACCAAAGCCGAAGCTTTGGCAAGACAAGGAAAAGATGGTGAAGCTAGACAAGTTTTATTCAACTTAAATACTATGAGAGACCCAAGTTACAGTTTATCGACAAAAAGTGGTCAAAGTTTGATTAATGAAATTTTATTGTATCGACGAATTGAATTATGGGGTGAAGGAGTTGCTTCTTTTGATATGGCCAGGAATGGTGTTGGATTAAACAGAAAAGACGGCAGAGAAAACCCAATAATGCCCGGGGCAGATCTTGTTATACCAGCACTGGATCCTCGAATGATATATCAAATACCACAAGTTGAAGTTGATGCTGCAAAAAAATAAGGTAGCGAATATTAAATAATTTTTTATTACAAAAAAGGTCAGAGAAATATTTCTTTGGCCTTTTTTGTGTTAAAAAATTGTTTTTAAAAGATGAATTCAATTAGAAAATGCGAGTGCTTTGTTAGTATTTCTTTATAGTTAACATCACCCGAACCCTCTCTAAAGTAGAGAGAGCAAAAATTAGATTATTATATATTTTCTAAATGGTAGAATTCAATGTCAGTAAGTTAAGAGATATTTGCTTAGCTTGATCACATTGAAGTATAATGTTCATTAAGCGACCTTAAACTTAATCTTTTTAATTGCCAAAATGTTTTAGTTACTACTCAACTGCATAATGCCGGAATTAATTTTAATGTTTTTAGCTGTTCACGCAAAGCACAGCAGAACCCTAAATATAATGCACAGCTTAAATAATAGGACGTGTGAAACTAATGAACAAACTGTAGGCAATATTGAAAAACTGCTTCTAATACCATAGGTAGCGACAACTAAAAACCTAATATATTTTGGGATAAACTTTAAATTTCGAGAGAAGATTGAATGAACCATCCCGATTTTGCGGAATGGTTTTTTTAGGTAATGTGGTCAAAAATAGTTGGTAATTTTTCATTTTAGATTCGTTAAATTACCTCCGTCAAATTGAAGAGGACATTGGCTCTGCTGAGGAGCAAC
>JAYVIK010000069.1:0-5525 GCA_043770265.1 Flavobacterium sp.
AACGCCAACAGGATTACCTTGGGCTATAAATATATCTGGTGCTTACAGAGCTCCAAAAGAAAAAGTACTTATTACAAATGCTTACAACCACTTTGCTGCATGGGCTACTTCTGGTGGCACAAATAAAGCTGATTGGTTTTTAGATAAAAGTGGCTACAGAAATAATGCGAACTTAAAATAATACCTTTACCTTTCATAATTGTAAAAGTCTCCGATTAGAATGTAATCGGAGACTTTTTTTATTTTCAAAATGCTAATTTAAATGTCAACCCCCAAACATTGAATTAGCACCCAAACATTCGGATAATCAAAATGTTTAAAATTAACCTGAAACTATATGTTACTATATATAGCTGTTTATTGATTTGTAATACTTGAGTTTCTATGTGGGCACGGACTATCCACACGAGGATGTTTATTACATATCCGAGCGATAGGGGTTTCATTGTTCGTGCTGCGCACGCAACGAACTCTAGCTGTTATCAAAAGTTTTTCATTTGAATATTATTTGATGATTAAAAGCTAAAATTATTTCCCAACCTGCAATATTGAATCCAAATACAGCCATTAATAAACTGATAATAAAATTCCAACTTGATGAAGTTTCTTTAACTGTAATCCCAATATTTTCAATTGGTAATTTCTTCTGAAAAAATCTTTTGGATAATAACATCGATTCTTTTACTTCTATATCATCAATGCTTTTAAAGATGAACTTATATATTCCTAGATTTTTAATTTCAAAGTGATAAAACTCTGTTCCCAATCGTCCTTTATGTCGAAATTTGAATTTTGAATTTTTTTCAATTGTTTCTAATTCATTTCCGCTATTGATTATTTTCACATCAAAGTTTCCAAGATTATTTGCATATCCGCCACAAATAATACAAACTGAATATAAACCCGTTTTTTCAAAATTGATTTCATTCTCGGTTTCAGTTAATTTAAGTTCTCCAATGGTATTATGGCGATGTATTTTAATTAGGTTTTTCATTCCAAAAATGAACATTATCAAACCAATTATTCCAATTAAAAAGAAGATTACCTCCATACTGATTTTTAGTGTATATAAATGTTTGCTAACTCTTTTATAGACGAAACAAACCTTCTTTTATACACCCAAAATCGGGTAGAAAAGCGTAGTTTTTTTCGTTATATTAATGCCTCAAATAAAAAAAATTTCTTACAAATCATCAAAAGGGCTTTTTATTTGTTGAGTACTTTTCGAATTTGCAGGAGTAAAAAATAATGTGAATGGAAACCCATTACTCTTTAGCTTCTTGATAAAATTCTGTTAATTCTTAGTCTGACATCTTGTCATATTCATTCAAATAATTGTACCTTTGCACCCTTAATAAATTCACACTTTTGAAAGTGACTATGGAAAAGAGTATCGAAGAAAGCAAGCAAGGTGAAAGCCTCGTTTTAGAAAATAAACCCGAGAATACCAAGAAACTTTTTATAGAAAGTTACGGTTGCGCTATGAATTTTTCGGATAGTGAAATCGTGGCTTCCATCCTATCCTCAAACGGATACAACACCACACAAATCCTTGAAGAAGCCGATTTGGTTTTGGTCAATACCTGTTCCATTCGCGACAAAGCAGAACAAACTATCCGAAAACGTTTGGAAAAATACAATGCTGTAAAACGAACCAATCCAAAGATAAAAGTTGGGGTATTAGGCTGTATGGCAGAACGTTTGAAAAGCCAATTTCTCGAAGAAGAAAAAATTGTTGACCTAGTTGTTGGTCCAGATGCTTACAAAGATTTACCTAATTTATTGTCCGAAGTCGAGGAAGGTCGCGATGCCATCAACGTGATTTTATCAAAAGACGAAACTTATGGTGACATATCGCCGGTTCGATTGAATTCGAATGGTGTTTCGGCTTTTGTTTCTATCACTCGAGGTTGCGATAATATGTGTACGTTTTGTGTGGTGCCTTTTACCAGAGGTCGTGAACGCAGTCGCGAGCCACAAAGCATAATAGCAGAAATTCAGGATTTGTGGGACAAAGGTTTTAAGGAAATTACACTTCTAGGTCAAAATGTAGATAGCTATCTTTGGTATGGTGGCGGTTTGAAAAAAGATTTTGTCAATTCTTCCGAAATGCAAAAAGCAACTGCGGTTGACTTTGATCAATTACTCGAAATGGTGGCTGTAGGTTTTCCAAAAATGCGCATCCGGTTTTCAACTTCTAATCCTCAGGATATGCACGAAAGTGTCTTGCACGTAATTGCGAAACATCCAAATATTTGCAAACACATTCACTTACCAGTTCAATCTGGAAGTAACAGAATCCTCAAGGAAATGAATCGCTTGCACACACGGGAAGAGTATATGACATTGATTGATAAAATCAGAACTATCATTCCGGATTGTTCCGTAACCCAAGACTTAATTTCAGGTTTTCCAACTGAAACCGAAGAAGATCATCAAGACACTTTGAGTTTGATGGAACACGTAAAATACAGTTTTGGATATATGTACGCCTACTCTGAACGTCCGGGAACACTAGCGGAACGCAAAATGGAAGATGATGTTCCAGAATTAACAAAATCGAGAAGATTACAAGAAATTGTCGATTTGCAAAGAAGTCACAGTGCTATGAGAACCCAAGAATTCGTGGGACAAACTGTAGAAGTTTTGGTTGAAAAAGCATCCAAAAAATCGGATAAAGACTGGTCGGGAAGAAATTCACAAAGTATTGTGGTGGTTTTTCCAAAAGAGAATTATAAGATTGGTGATTTTGTAAATGTGAAAATCACAAGTTGCACCAGCGGCACTTTGATAGGCGAAGCAGTTGGTTTGAGTGAGATGAATTAAGAAAAGTTCGCCACGGATTTTCTCTCTGATTAGTTTTTAGCCACGAATTACACGAATTGGCACGAATTTTTAAATTTTTTATGAATTACACGAATCTTAAAAGACAATAAAATATGGACTTATATAAACAGGAAGAATATTATAAAATAACTGGTTTATGCATGGAGGTTCATAGAGTGCTTGGTGGCGGACTTTTAGAAGCTGTATATAAAGAAGCCCTTGAAATTGAGTTCAATCTTCATAACATTCCTTACGAAAGAGAAAAAGAATTTATAATTGACTATAAAGGATATAAATTAAATAAGAAGTTTTATGCAGATTTTATAGTTTATGATGAAATTATATTAGAAGTAAAAGCCGCAAAATTATTAGTAGATGAAAACATAACTCAAACTTTAAATTATATGTCGATCACAAAAAGTGGGCTAGGAATTCTTGCGAACTTTTCTCATAAATCGTTGCAACATAAAAGAGTTGTGATTTAAAAATTCAAGACCTGAGCTACAGCGAACGGACGCAAGGCATTAGCTTTTAAAATTTTCCGCCACAACCCGAACCAAGTGAACTGGCGAGGCAATTACACTAATAAACACGAATTTCAACTTATTTTTATTAGACGAATTTTTCAAATAAATAGAATTCGTGTAATTCAATTTTAATTTTGCTAAAAATTAGTGACAATTTGTGTAATTCGTGGCTAACTTTTTTTTTTAAAGCGAATGCCCTGTAACGGACGAAGTAAATAATTAAGTTCAATAAATTTGTGTTAATTCGTGTAATTCGTGGCTAAAAAAAAGAACCATTATTAAAATTCGTGGCTAAAAAAACTATGGAAACAGTTCAATCAATAAAACAACGATTCGAGATTATCGGGAATGATCCGAAACTCAATCGCGCAATAGAAAAAGCCATTCAAGTGGCGCCAACGGATATTTCAGTATTGGTCGTGGGCGAAAGTGGCGTTGGAAAAGAAAGTATTCCAAAAATTATTCATTCACTTTCGCATAGAAAACACGGTAAATACATTGCCGTAAACTGCGGTGCTATTCCAGAAGGAACCATTGATAGTGAACTTTTTGGTCACGAAAAAGGCTCTTTTACAGGAGCAACTTCTACTCGTGAAGGCTATTTTGAAGTCGCCAGCGGTGGAACTATTTTCTTGGATGAAGTAGGTGAATTGCCGTTGACAACTCAAGTTCGATTATTGAGAATCCTCGAAAATGGCGAGTTTCTGAAAGTAGGTTCATCCCAAGTTCAAAAAACCGATGTGCGAATTGTAGCTGCCACCAATGTCAATTTATTTGACGCCATCGAAAAAGGGAAATTCAGAGAAGATTTGTACTATCGATTGAGTACCGTGGATATTACTTTACCACCTTTGCGCGACCGAAAAGATGATATTCATTTGTTGTTCCGAAAATTTGCGGCCGATTTCGCCCATAAATACAAAATGCCTCCAATTAAATTGGACGATAATGCCGTTCATTTATTGCAAAAATTTCGCTGGAGCGGAAACATTCGCCAATTGCGAAATGTAGCCGAACAGATTTCGGTTTTAGAAACCAATCGAGACATATCAGTAACTACATTGCAATCTTATTTGCCTTCAGAAGCAAGTAATTTGCCTTCCGTAATTAAGGATAAAAAAGCGGAGAGTGATTTTTCGACCGAAAGAGATATTCTTTACAAAGTGCTTTTTGATATGAAAGGCGATTTACACGATTTGAAAAAATTGACTTTGGAATTAATAAAAAATGGTTCTGCGAAAGTGCAAGATATCAACACCAATTTAATTCAAAAAATATACGGTTCCAATGAATTGGAAAGCGAAATTTCGTTTGAAGAACAACCAAGTACTGCCGTTTTTTCTCCTGAATTTTCGAATCAAAATGAAAATATAAATTTCGTTGAAAATGAAGATGTTTTCCAATTTGCCGAAACCGTTGAGGAAGAAGAAATTCTAAAATTGGAGCAAAGAGAAATCGAAATGATAAAAAAATCATTAGAAAAAAACAAGGGAAAACGAAAAGCCGCAGCCGATGAATTGGGCATTTCCGAAAGAACTTTGTATCGAAAAATAAAACAGTTCGATCTTTAAAAATTGAATATCTTTGACCCGAGCGCTAGCGAACTGGCGCAGCACTTTTTTAAATATAAAATGAAGCAACTAAAATATCTCATAGCGCTTTCGATACTTTTTACTTTCAGTGGCTGCAGCGTTTATAACTTTACTGGTACAGGTAAAATTGACGCCAAAACTTTTCAGGTGAATTTTTTTCAAAATAATGCTGAATTAGTTCAGCCGGGAATTGACCGAACTTTCACCTTGAATTTGCAAGATCTTATTCAAAATCAAACCAATTTGAATTTGGTAAAAAATGGAGGCGATTTAACCTATCAAGGCGAAATTACCGATTATCGAATAACACCAATGATGGCTACTGCCGATATTCAGGCAGCACAAAACAGATTAACCATTAGAGTTAAAGTCCAATTTACAAATAAAAATAAAGAAGCCGATGATTTTGATAAAACATTCGAATTCTTCTTTGACTATCCCGCAACACAGCAGCTTAATGGACCTACTTTAGACAATGCGATAAAAATAATTTTCGAAAGAATTACACAAGATGTTTTCAACGAATCTTTGGCAAAATGGTGAAACTAGTTGGCAGATTGCAGATTACAAATTGCAGACT
>JAYVIK010000070.1:0-2105 GCA_043770265.1 Flavobacterium sp.
ACATGTGTTTCCTAGAATTCCTTTTTTGCCAATACAAAATGAGGACGTTATTGCTAAAGAGTTTTTAGACCCAACTTGGCAATTGAACCAAGCGGATGCAGAAACTCCTGAGGAAAAACAGTTTTTCCCTTTGTCATTTAGCTTTACTGAAGGTGGTCAAAAATGGTTATTTCCTTATGAGCCAATGATTAACATTAGTTCTGGTAATACCATTATTAAAAGAAATGTAGCTAAGCAAGGCGACAAACTGATAGGTACTATTAAAGAGCGTTGGAGTCGTAAAGATTTTGAAATTTCGGTTACGGGTGTTTTGATGGGTACTTTTCTGAGCGGATCTGTTGAAGACTGCTTTCCAAGAAAGCAAATGGAGTCTTTATTTGAATTTCTGAAATACAATAAAGAATTCTACATCTATTGCGCTCCGTTGGAAATACTAGGAGTTAACAAAGTAGTAGTTGAAGATTATAGCTTTCCTTTTACAAAAGGCGAAAACGTACAGGCTTATGATTTGAAATTGGTTAGTGATGATAGTTATAATTTATTAGACGAAATTAAACCAATGAGAGATGTTTAATATTAATTGGGATGTAACATTTAAAACAAAAGCTGAGGCTTATGGTTTAGGATTAGTTGCCAGTATTGACATTGAATGTTCGGTTGATAATCTTGCCGATACGGCAATAATAACATTACCAGCCTCTGTAATGAATCAGGTTTTAAAGATTCAGGACAAGATTGGTAGAAGTGATGAAGTTATAATAAAATTAGGCTATGACAATAATTTAGTAACTGAGTTTTCGGGTTATATACAAGATATAGTTACTAATGATAGTTCTTTGAAAATAGTGTGTGAAGATGCCTTGTTTTTGTTTCGTGTTAAGGTAAAAGACATTGAATTGAAACCAACATCCTTGGCGAAAATTGCGCAGTATGTGATTAACCAAATTAACCCATCCTACAAGTTGGTTTGTGATTATGATATTGCCTATGAAAAATTCGTGATCCATCAGGCAACTGGATTTGATGTTTTGAAAAAACTAGCTGAGGAAACCAAAGCGAATATTTATTTCAATACAGAAAAAAAGGAATTACATATTCACGCCCCTTATTTGGAAAAAGGCGGTGAGGTAATTTATTCGATGCAGGATAATATTGAAAAATCCTCTTTGGAGTACAAAAAAGCCATCGACAGAAAAGTCGAGGTTACGGTTGAAAGTACCAACATTAAAGGAAAAGTAGAGAGTTATACAACTGGCACAACTGGAGGCGACAAAGTAACGCTTAAAGTGGGCTCCGTGAATCCAGCAGACTTACCAAAAATAGCGAATGCAGAATTAATTCGCCGATCCGCCGATATGTATGAGGGAAGTATTGATACCTGGTTAGTACCATTTGTGCAACCCACCTTCACAGCGAAAATTAAAGACGAAGATTATCCAGATAAGGACGGTAAATATTATGTAACTGGAGTTTCAACTTCAGTAAGTGAAAGCGGTGGAAAACGCACCGTAAAATTCGGGGTTAAAGTATCAGTTTAGTAATTTAAAAATGAGATTGCCACGCAAGCTCGCAATGACATGGATACAGCTGCAGAAATAAAACAGGCATTGATTAAAGCTTTGGGGGTAAATCCAAACTTGCCAATTACAGCTACTGTAGTGTCTGTAGAAAACGATACCTGCACCGTAAAATTATTGAGTGAGTTGGTTATATCAGACGTGCGATTGAAGGCAACAATTACAGATGAAGCGGATAGTTTTATCATGGTGCCAAAAATAGGTAGCGAAGTAATTGTGATGAGCCAAACGGGAGTTTTAAGCGGATTGATGGTGATAAAGATTGATGCAGTAGAAAGTATAGCTTACAAAAAAGGAGTTTTTGAGTTTGCTGTCGATGGAACCACAGGCAAAGTAAGCTTGAAAAAAGGAACTGCCAATTTTGGGGCTTTGATTGAAACTTTGATTGATACAATAAGTGGAGCGCAAATTATTATAGCGTCGGGAGGAGCAGGAACAATTAACCCAATCACACAAGGGCAATTATTACAAATAAAAACAGCATTTAAAACTATTTTAAATAGTGATTAAAGATGAAAGATAGAGGAA
>JAYVIK010000071.1:0-16495 GCA_043770265.1 Flavobacterium sp.
TGTTGCTTTGATTTCAAAATTTCTATCAATAGAATACTCGTCGTCAAGATACTTTCTATTGAAATTATTCCATACAAAGTAGTTATTGATTTTTGTGTAATTCTTATCAAAATCCATTCCCCAGTTTCCATCAGCATGGTAAAATGCGTCTTCTACTTGACTGTTTATTTTTACTAATCCATCATACTCGTAACCATCTGCGATATTCACTCGTAATTCTTGTTTGATTGCAGTAGTTAAAGTGTTATTTCTGAACTTAATGTTGTTTGCAGTCTCAGAATACAACTCTTCCATAGAAATTTCTGCAGTATTGCCAACGTTTGTACTTCTAAGTTTTACAATTAATTCGCCTTTTTCTCTATAAACTTTAGAAGCATACGTTTCTGGAATTTGATTTGCACCTATTTGATTTACTGGTAAGTAAGCTTTCAAGTTGTTTAAAATATCCGATACTAACTTTTGCGTATCTGATGGTTTAGTAGACCAAACCTGGAAGTTATAAACATCATTAAACTTTGTGTAAGCGTTAACATACCAGTTGGTTTGAATTGAATAACTTGTGTCATTAGTGTTTTTGGCTACTGCGAAAGAAACAGCATATTCAACAACTCCATTGCGTTGTTTGATTCCCTGCATTAGGAAATTATACCCTTGCAATTTTATTTTTTGAATGTTTAATATTTCTGCACCACGAAGTCTGTCGCATGAAGCTTTGGTATGATTATAAACCTTATTGGTTGTTTTTATACCTAGTACAACAGCTTTAGTTTTGCCACCCAATGAAAAATCTACAGATAATACTTGATCAGCAATAGTATAGTTTAAAATATCTTTAGGGGATGTTTCATTTGCTATATTTCCTGCAACAAGTTCTTTAGGGAACATGTCAACCATTGTTTGTGCTTTTCCTGCATACCCTTGTGCAGTTTTAAGAACAGATTTGTTGTATATGTTTTTACTAGATTTAACAAACTCTGTTGGTACACTATTCATTTTTCTACCAACATAAATTTTAGAAATTGCATCACCTAAAGATTCAGATTCAACTCCTCCGCCAAAGCCTCCAGTTGTTGAATCTGAAGGTTTTACGAAAGCAAAATCTTGATCCAAATTATTTTGACCGTGGCCTAAAACAATCGTAGATTTTAGAGGAGTGCCAACGTTACTATCTGCATCAAAAGTAGGAACTAGTTGTGCGGAATTATAACCAGCAGGAATACCTGAAGTTATTGTAGCAACTTCTATAGATACTGTATAAGTACCCGCTAGTAAGTTATTGAAAAGGTAGTTACCTGTTGCATTAGTAGTGGTGGTGATGTCATCTGCTGTATTACTTGGTGTACCTGGATCTAAAGTAACAGTAGCACCCGCTAATCTATTTTCTCCAGCATCAAGTATTCCATCTCCATTAGCGTCATACCAAACGGTATCTCCTATAGATCCTACTAAACAAATAGTTATAACCGCGCTTCCTGTCATTGCCGCGGTACAATTCGTGGTTGTATTGGTAGCGATTACAGTATAAGTTCCAGTAGCAGTTTTAGTACCAAAAGAAATAGCACTTCCAGTTCCTGCAACTGCGGTTCCATCGTTTACACCATTAAATTGTAATTGGTAATTGATACCTGTTGTTGAATTGGCTAATCCTACGGCAAGTCCTGTCCCTGAACAATATGATCCTCCGCCTGTAACGCTGAATGCCTCTGGTATTGGCAATATCGCCCCGCCATCAAACGTAAAACTAGATGAAGTAGCTGAACATAATGAAGCATTGGTAGATGTAATAGTGTAAGACGTTCCGGTGGTTCCTCCTGTGATTACGCCTCCTGCGCCAACTGATAATCCTATTGGTGTAGAAGTATAAGTTAAACTGGCGCTATAAGTACTTAAAATATTCGTTGCTGCTGAAGCACACGTTGGTGCGGTTACCACTACTGTTGCAGAAAGGATGTTGATACTTAGATTGGTGCCGTTGTCTAAACCATTTAAGAAAGGAAGACTTGCTACAACTCTAATTCTGTAACCAGTTCCAGAAGGGGTGTTAGCAGGAATAACGGTAGCAATAGTTCCAGATAATGCGTTGCTAGAAATAGAGCCAATTGTTGTTGAAGCTGTAAAATCTCCAAAAGCATCTGACAATTGAATAGAAAAAACATTAGAACTATTATAGATGCCTGCAGCAGTATAGGAAACTGATAATGGCTGTCCTCCACACAAAGTTGAAGCAATACTGCTTGTCAGTAATTGATTTCCCGCACAAACAGCTTTGGCTGAGCTGCCTCCAAAACCACAGTCATTTTGGGGTGTTACAACAATATTACCACACCAAGATATGTTTGAAGTATTGAATGTTATAGAATTTGAATTGAGTCCAGAAGTGACAATTGCGCCGGGAGGCAGCACCCAAGAGTATCTAGTAGCATTAGCAACGGGTGCAATCGAATAATTGACACCTGTTTGCCCTAAAATTAGCGAATTAGGACCCGTAATTGCCCCAGCATTTCCTACAGTAAGTGCTGCAACAGGGTTTACAGTTATTTGAAGCGAGGTTGTGCCACAAGGCCCGGTTCCTACTACGGTATAGGTGGTAGGCGCACTAACGGTACTTATTACTGAGGTTCCTGTTGTAGTATTTAAGCCCGTTGCAGGAGACCAACTCCATGAGGTAAAGGTTCCCGTATTAGTAAGTGTTATTGGTGTACCACTCGGACAAGTGTTGATATTGGATCCAGAAGAGTAATTGACTCCAGTGGACGAGAACTGAGTATTTGTTGCTGCTAAAGCATCGGTCAAGTCGGCAGCATTCAATATATAAGTATATCTAAATGTCGCTACTTGATTTGGAACTAAGTTTCCTAAATTAAAGGATATTGAAATTGCTTGATCAGCCGTAGCAGTTCCCGAAGAATTTAATCCTGTTCCATTCCAAATATCTAATGCACTTCGATTGCCAAAACCTCCGTGCGTAACCCTTGCTCTAGGGTCGATCGAGCCTAAACCAAGATAAAAACCACCCGAACTAATTGCACTAACCAAGGCGTCATTACAAGTATTTGGGTTTTGGGAGACAATCTGATTTGTTGTAGAATAACCACCACTACTTCCGGGAGTATAAACTCCTTGATCGGGATCTACATTTCGCATATAGAAGACATTGTTTATTGTCGAAGCAGAAGTGTTTGTAACGGTTACCTCAGTCACAAAATATAATGAATTTTTTGGAACAAACGTTTTTGCAGTAACATTAAGCCCGCCGATATTTCCTTGCCAAGTGGCTTCAGTTTGCGATGCAGATGAATTATAATTAGTAATAGAACCTGGTATGCCATTTTCCGCGCAAATTCTATTATTATTATAACTGGTTCCATTTATGGTTAAACCCCAACCTTCTTCTGGCGTTCCTGGTAAGAAATAATCGCCTACAAAATTTGTTGTACCTACGGTCCAGCCATTTTTTTCGTGGTCGGCTACAAAACCTAAACGTTGATTTCCCACCGAACCAGTGCTTACTCTAGAATGATAACCCGCTGGAGAATTAGAATTTGTACCGAACGAGCCACAAGAACTCATACCAACCTCAACATAATTTCCTTGTAAAAAAGCATCGCTTGCTACAATTTGAGCATTGACAACACAACTCAAAAATAAAAATAGTATAGATAGTGTTTTTTTCATGATTTTTTATTTTAATTGTGTTTTGGATAAAGTTTCACTGACCATATTTTCGCCTATTTTACCTACGACACATGCAGCCGTCCTAACCCGATCGATTGTGTTAGTAGTATTTGGAGAATAGTCCCAATTCGCATTCGTTTGCCAATCTACCACATCTACCAATTCTTGCAAAATGGTATTGATTTGAGCAACAAAAGAAGCAGTCAATACATCCTTATTAAGTAGCACTTTGTCTGTCGATTTAGTGTAGATTGTAGTAGCTGTCGTACTTACAGTAATTTCAATAACTTTATTCAAAGCTTTAATTTCGTTTGCAATATCTGTCCCCGAATAATTTGAATTTTCAAACTGTCTGTGTGATTCTATTTGCTGGTAAAATTCTGGCGACGCCACAATTTGATTCACTTTTTCAACAGCTTTAATTAAATCTTTGCTGTCGCCACCATAATTCAATCGAATGCTTTGTGCAATCCCTGAAATTGTTATTACAAATAGTAATAATGATAACATTGTTTTTTTCATTTTCTAGTTTTTAATTAAAGAATTGTTAAATAACATTCAAAAATGGAGAATTTTAATTAATTTAAAAATAGTTTGGGATGAAATGCACACTTTTTTATGCGAATGGTAAAAAAAACTTAATTTATACCGTAATTTTGATTTAAGTCCAGACAAATACTGCATCAATCCCAAACAGCTTAAAACTCAAATTCAGAATTTCGAGAAATAGGTATTTTGATGGTTCCGATAAATAATTGTTTTGATGAAGTTTGGGTTACTTTCTTAATGTTCACAACAAAAGAACGGTGTACTTTTCTAAAATCGGTTGTCGGTAAGGATTCGAGTAACCAATTCATAGGATACCTAATCGAATACGTTTTGGTTTCTGTGACTAAATTTAAATAATTTCCTTCGCTTTTTGCATACAAAATGGTCGTAATTGGAATGCTAATTTGGCTGTGATTGTCTTTAAAAACCAACATTGTAGTCGGTATGGTATTTTCTCTACTATTCAATGCCAACTGGATGGCAACATAGACTTCCATTTTCTTAAACGGTTTGATAATATAACCTTTAGGGTGCGTGGCTAATGCCTTTTCGATAATAACTGTATCTGAGTGTGCGGTTATAAAAATAAATGGAATCTGATAGGATTCATTTATTTTTTCGGCTATAGCAATACCTTCCAATTTTGTTTTCATTCTAATATCTAACAAAATCAGGTCGGGTTTGTTTTTTTCCATTTCCAAAAAAGCCTGTAATGCGTTGTGAGCCAATCGTATGTTTTGAAAACCAAACGAAATCAGAATATCTTTCAAGAATTCGGCTATCAGAACTTCGTCATCAACAATCAGAAAATTACTAAAATTGCTCATGTCTATTGTATTTTAAATTCAAATGTAAAACAAAATCCGTTTTGTGTTTTTGTACTATAATCGCCATTCAGCTGACGGGTGAAAATATCTATCAATCGCAATCCTAAACCGGTAAAATTGCCTTTTTCAAAACCAATTCCGTTGTCTGCAATGGTATAAAACACTGTTTTAGTGATGGGATTATATTTTAAATCTATTGTTATTCTAGGTTTTTTTACGCCTTTGAATGCGTATTTAATAGAATTACTCAAGAGTTCAGAAGTAATCATTCCAATCGAAACACAATCGCTAATGTTGAAATCGACATCATCAATATGAATGTCAAAATCAATTTGCAAGTGGCTGTCATTGACCATTTCGTCCATTTTTTGAATCAACTCTAACAAATAAGCTTTTCCTGAAATGGTTTCAATTACTTCTTTGTTGTATAACATTTCGTGTACCAATGTCATCGCGTTGATGCGTCGAGAGGTGTCTTTCAATACACTTTTATTGGCGGAGCTTTTAGTAGCATCGATTTGCATTTCGATCATAGCAGCCATAAATTGAAGGTTGTTTTTGACCCGATGGTGTATTTCTTGTGTCAACGACAATTGTTCGATGAGTGATGTTTCTAAATCTTTTGTTCGCTTTTTAACTAATATTTCGAGTTTCTCGTTTTTACGATTTAAGAGATAGTTGCGTCTTCTGAAGAAAATATAAATTAATGCAACTGCCATGAGAAATGCGAGAACAAAAAATGTCCCTTTTTTATAAAATGGAGTCAGAACATAAATAGGAATTTCAATTTCTTGTCCGCTCCACGACCCGTTTGCTGCTTGAGCTTTTATTCTTAAAATGTATTTCCCATAAGGCAGACTGCCAATTTTTAGATTGTTTTCAAATGTATAATTCCAGTTTTTTTCTAAACCCTCTATTTTATAGGCATAATTATGATTTCGGTCTTCATAATCCATTAAGGAAAAAGAGATGTTGAAAAATGGGTAATCCTCATTGAGAACAATCTGTTTTTTCAATAAAATAGCTGCTGTTTTATCTTCAAATTCATTTAGTTTTTGGTTGAATAAATTAAAATTGATAATACTTAATAGACTAGTTGACGCTCTTTCTTTTCGCAAGAAATCTTTAGGGTCAAAACTAGTAACACCATTCATACCGCCAAAATACAGCAACCCATTTTCATCTTTGAAACTAGAAGTCCTATTGAATTCGTTGTTGGCAACTCCATCTTTTGTAGTATAATTTTTTAAAGCAAATGTTTTTTTGTTGAATTGTACCAATCCGTAATCAGTACTAATCCATAGATTATTGTAATCATCTTCTTGAATGCAATTGATTGTGTTGGAAACAAATCCAGTTTCAACATCAAATTTCAGGAATGTGTTTTTAGATTTATCCCATCTAAAAAGACCATCATAATTCGTCCCAATCCAATACATCCCTGATTTATCTTGGAAGACATCATAAATGTTTTCAAATGGAAATTTTTTGTTTTTATTTTTTGCGTCAAATGAAAAACGATCTAGAACTTTACCTCTGTCAGACAAGATGTACAATCCATTGTCAGCAACTACCATAATTTGACCCTCTTGATTTCGGAATATTTTATATACAAAAAATGCAGGTGGATAACCTGACAAATCAATCGTTTGAGAAATTTTCTTTATTTTGTCGTATAGCAAAATACCGTTAGTAGTACCCAGCAAAATTTTTGTTTTATTCAAACTAAAAATAGACCAAATTTCACCGTTTTGGGGGTGGTAGAGGAATTCCATTTTTGGAGATTTTAAGTTAAATCTTCGCAGATTGAAATTGCTTGACCAAAACCATCCATCAATTTTTGCGATAGCAAAGTTGGAACTTCCCTTAAAAAAAGTGAGTCCCTTTTGGGTCTTCAAAACCGAATAATCATACATATTGGCATAAATTACACCTCTCTCAGCATAAATGCCACGAACTGCATTATTGCCTGTTATATATTTATCGTCTTTGGTAAAGAAATTAATAAACTGTCTCTTCTTGATTGTTACTTGAATCAGACCTTCGTTGGTACAAAACCAATAATTTTGTTGAGCGTCTTTGAAATAGGAATTAATGTGTATATTGATAAATTTTTCATTGTCATTATTGGCAAAAACAGGGATTAAACCATATACAGAATGAAATAATTTTGTGGTGTCATTGATAATTATAGTTCCAGTATAATCATTTTTTGAAAAAGTGACTCTTTGATTTTTTTTGAAAAGGTAAAACTGCTCTGTATTACTAAAATTTCGACTGCGACCTGCTTTTTCATTAGTCAAAGTTGTTGCAAAATTATCCTTATAATAATTAGTCTTCTGCCTTTTTTGATAATAACCGCCAATACTATTCTTATTTAGTTCTAAAAATTTCAGTGAGTCATTTTGTGTTTTTTGCTTTACAAATCCTTGTTTTTTATTGTAATTCCACTCTTGATAAACACCTGTATTCCTAAAAATAACTTTATTGTCGGGTGTGTTTCGTATAGAATAACAGTCTTTTTCTTTGAACGGTAAGTCTTTATAATAGCTTGTCAATGTTGCCACTTTGAAAGAATTAATGCTAATAACATCCGTTTCGGGGCAAGCTTTGTTTTCTGCACTGAACCTGCCAAACAGTTTTTCATAACTGATAATAATTCCCAAATCACCATCATAAGTCAGATTGGCAATTTTAGCACCTCTTAAATTGTATTTTTTCTTTGAAAACAAGATAAATTTAGTGCCATCATAACGACATAATCCATTGCGAGTACCAAACCAGAGAAAACCATATTTATCAGCAACACCACAGGTTATATCGAGACTGGGAAGACCGTCGGCGTAGGTAAAAACTCTTTTTTTTACAATATAATTGCCAGTTTGACAAAAGCCAAATTGACAAAAAAGAAGTGTTATTAAGATAATTGTAGTTTTTACATTCATGTTTTCAAGCTAATAAAGAAAATCCTGTTTCTAATTTTGTGTAAATTAAATAGAAAATTTTCGCAATAAACTAATTTTGTTACGAAATACCTGTTTTTGAGTATATATGGTATTTTATAGACCGACAATTGGCTTATGATTTATATTGTTTTTATTAGGAAATTATTTATTTCAAAACTAATTAAAGGTTTAATTTTGGTTTTGCCGTCGTACTATAATATTAGATTAAAACTATTGCAGTTTGATTTACCCCAAATGGAACTTAGTCACTGGCGACAAAAAAACGATTTATACCATGGCACGAAAATCCTATTTGGCCGTAAAACAAGGAAAAACCGAAAAACAATATGATATGGTTCATAACGAAAATTTTGTGTTAGTTGACTCCAAAAAACGAGTTCGTGGTTTTTATGATAGCACCAAAAAAGAAGAAATTCAAAAACTAATTGAAGATATCAATTGGCTATTGGAGCATGAGAAAAAGTAAACCTAACAATTATCATTTGTATTTCTTTTTTTTAGATTACTTTTGCAATCTATATTCAATCTAAATAAGAATTTGAAAACTACGATTGCCAGCTTAAAAAAAGGAGAAAAAGCCATTATCAAAGATTTTGATGCCGATGTTATTCCGTTAAAATTATTAGAAATGGGTTGTTTGCCTGGTAACAAAGTCCAATTACTACAAATTGCTCCTTTTGGCGATCCTTTATATTTAGATATCAATGGCTCACATCTTGCCATTCGTATAGAAACTGCACGTGAAATTGAAGTGGACAGCATTACAAAATAACCCGAAATGAGCAAACAAAATATCAACGTCGCTTTAATTGGGAATCCGAATACGGGAAAAACTTCGGTTTTTAACCATCTGACAGGCTTGAATCAACAAGTGGGAAATTATCCAGGAATAACCGTCGAAAAAAAGGTTGGTTTTTGCAAATTATCCAACAATATCAATGCCAACATAATCGATTTGCCCGGAACTTACAGCTTGAATGCCAGTTCTGCCGACGAAAATGTAGTGATTGAACTTTTGCTCAACAAAAAAGACAAACTCTTTCCAGATGTGATTGTTGTGGTGTCTGAGATTGAAAATTTGAAACGTAATTTACTACTTTTTACCCAAATAAAAGACTTAGAAATTCCAACGATTTTAGTCATCAATATGATCGACCGAATGAAACGCAAAGGAATTTCGCTTGATATTCCCTTTCTTGAAGAACAATTAAAAACCAAAATTGCGCTTGTAAGCTCCCGAAAAAATATTGGAATTGAAGCACTAAAATCAGTAATTACTACTTACAAAACTATTTCGACCGAACCTTGTTTGAATGCGTCTTCTATTGATGACGATTATTTCAATACGCTTCGAAAAACGTTTCCAAATCAATCTCTGTACAAACTCTGGTTGGTGATTACTCAAGATGTAAATTTTGCCGATTTAAACAGAAATACACTTGAAAAACAATCGTTTACGAAAACAAATTCAGAGCTAAAAAAATTACAACAAAAGGAGACCATTAAGAGATACCAATTCATCAATAACACGTTGAAAATTGGTCAAAAAATTGATTCTTCAAAAGCAACTGATTTAAGAAGCCAACTCGATCGGGTGCTTACGCACAAAGTTTGGGGTTATCTGATTTTCTTTGTTGTTTTGTTCGGCATTTTTCAATCGATATTCGTTTGGTCCGAAATTCCAATGGATTTTATTGATAGTAGTTTTGCCAGTTTAAGTACAGCGGCAAGCGAAAATCTACCGCCAGGAGCTTTTACGGATTTAATTGCACAAGGAATTATCCCCGGAATTGGTGGAATATTGATGTTTATACCACAAATCACTTTTCTATTCTTGTTTATTTCCATTCTCGAAGAAAGCGGTTATATGAGCCGAGTGGTTTTTTTGATGGATAAAATTATGCGTCGATTTGGACTTTCGGGCAAAAGCGTTGTGCCTTTAATTTCTGGAACTGCTTGTGCTATTCCGGCCATTATGGCGACCCGAAATATCGAAAACTGGAAAGAAAGACTAATCACTATTTTAGTGACTCCGTTTACCACTTGTTCGGCGAGATTACCGGTTTATGCTATCATTATTGGGCTTGTAATCCCAGATCAATATGTTTTTGGAATTCTAAATTTACAAGGATTAACGCTGATGTTGTTGTATGTTTTAGGTTTTGGAATGGCAATACTTTCGGCTTATATGCTCAATAAAGTGCTTCAACTCAATTGCAAAACCTTCTTTGTGGTAGAAATGCCCAATTACAAATTGCCATTGTTCAAAAACGTGATGATTACCGTTGTCGAAAAAACCAAAGCGTTTGTTTTTGGAGCTGGGAAAATTATCTTGGCCATTTCGGTTATTTTATGGTTTTTGGCATCCAATGGTCCGAGCGATAACTTTAAAAACGCAGCAACAATTATCACATCAAAAGAGGAAAATAAAACCCTATCAGCAATAGAAATCGAAAACAAAGTAGCTTCTTTCAAATTAGAAAATTCGTATATCGGACTTATGGGAAAAACCATCGAACCTGCCATTTCCCCTTTGGGTTATGATTGGAAAATTGGCATTGCTATCATCAGTTCTTTTGCGGCGAGAGAAGTTTTTGTGGGAACCTTGGCTACGATTTACAGCGTTGGCGGCAGCGATAATGAAAACACAATTCGAAACAAAATGGCAACTGAAACCAATGCTGAAACGGGGGAGAAAATATTCAATTTCGCGTCTGGAATTTCATTATTGCTCTTTTATGCTTTTGCTTTACAATGTATTAGTACATTGGCTGTAACAAAAAAGGAAACCAATAGCTGGAAATGGCCTTTAGGACAACTGGTTTTTATGAGTAGTTTTGCTTATCTAGTAGCTTTGATTGCTTATCAATTACTAAAATAAAATTTAAAAAATATCCTTATTTATATTTGGTCTAAATAAATATAATGTTTATTTTTGCCAAATAAATCATAAGAAATAAGAAATGAAATATTTATCTACTGCACTTTTATGTTTACTATTTGCAACATTTACTTCGGCTCAAGAGGTAAAAAAAGATACCATAAATAAATTATCGACTGTTGTTATTGTTGTCAAACAACAAAGTCCTGAACGAATGCCAGAAATCAAAGACAACATCCTTTTTTCAGGCAAGAAAAACGAAGTTTTGAAACTTTCTAATCTTAATGCGAATTTAACCAACAACAATGCTCGTGAGGTTTTTGCGAGAATTCCTGGTGTAACAGTATGGGAAAACGAAGGTTCGGGCTTGCAAATCAATGTTGGAGTTCGGGGTTTAAGTCCAAATAGAAGCTGGGAACTCAATACACGCCAAAACGGTGTAGATATTTCTGCAGATGTTTTTGGCTATCCCGAAGCTTATTATAATCCACCTTTAGAAGCCGTTGAATCAATCCAAATGATTCGTGGCGGTGCTTCGTTACAATTTGGCCCTCAATTTGGAGGAATGTTGAACTATGTATTAAAAAGAGAAACAGAAAAACCATTTTCTTTCGAAACGCAGAATACTGTCGGAAGTTTTGGACTAGTTAGTTCTTTTAACGCTATCGGCGGAAAATATAAAAGATTCTCTTACTACGTTTACAATCATTCCAGAAGTTCGGACGGATGGCGAGAAAATAACCGATTTACAGCCAGAAACACGCACGCTTTTCTAGAATATCGTTTTACAGACAAAACCAAAATATCGGCTGAATACACCAATTCTGATTATGTAATGCAACAACCGGGCGGTTTAACCGATGATCAATTTAGAACAGATTCAAGACAATCCTTTAGAGAGCGCAACTGGTTTGGAGTGCCTTGGAATATTTTTTCTCTGAATTTTGACAGCAAAGTAAATGCTAATTTTGATGTTTCGGTAAAAGCTTTTGGACTTGTTGGAGAAAGAAACAGCGTTGGTTTTACAAGCGCGGCAACAGTTCCCGATGCTATAAGTACAAATCAATACGGCAAACGCTTTGTTGATAGTGATATTTACAAAAATTTAGGCGTTGAGAATAGAAATCTTTACCGTTACAATTTAGGTAAAATCAAAAACAACCTTGCTTTTGGCGTTCGTTTGTATCAAGCCAATACAGAGCGATTTCAAAAAGGTGTTGGTACAACAGGAAGCGATTTTGATATGACTATCGAGAACAAATATCCAACAGCTTTGACATTTACAACCAAAAATGTAGCATTGTTTGCGGAAAATCAATTTAAAATAAACGAACAATTTAGTGTTACACCGGGTGTTCGTTTTGAACATATTTTCTCTACATCAAACGGTAGAATTGGCATTAAAGAAGGAAAAGATGATACTTTTGCTGAAAAAAGCATTACAAGGAATCAACCTCTTTTTGGTGTTGGATTTGAATATAAATTGCAAAAAACAAACTTTTATGCCAATATATCACAAGCTTATCGCCCAGTT
This sequence comes from Flavobacterium sp., assembly GCA_043770265.1. GTDB lineage: Bacteria > Bacteroidota > Bacteroidia > Flavobacteriales > Flavobacteriaceae > Flavobacterium. Next base: position 12,433 of record JAYVIK010000071.1, read on the forward strand.
TTGTTTAGCGATTTAACACCACCTGCAGTTACAGATGTGATAGATCCAAACTTAAAAGATTCAAAAGGCTATAATGCAGATTTAGGCTATCGCGGTGTTTATAAAGGTTTTTTAAACTTTGACGTGGGTCTTTTTTACCTCAGTTATCAGGATCGTGTTGGCGGAATTAATCAATTTGTGGACAATGATCCAAACAAAGGAACTTATTTATTCAGAACCAATTTAGGAGAAACACGCAATCAAGGAATTGAAAGTTTTGTAGATTTAAATGTTACCAAAATGTTCGGCATCAACAAACCTTATGGGAATTTAGATATTTTCGCTTCGATGTCGTTCATTGATAGTCGCTATGTAGATTTTAAGCGAACTACTCAAACCGGAACTGCGCCAAAAATCGTCATTACGGAAACCAATTTAGCAGGAAACCAAGTAGAAAATGCACCACGATACATCCATAATTTCGGAATGTCGTGGGGAAATAATAATTTTTCGGCCACTGTTCAGTACAAAATGTCTGGCGACATATTTACAGATGCTACCAATACTGTTGCACCATCAGCAAATGGTCAGACCGGTCGTTTAGATGGTTATGATATTTGGGATTTCTCCTCTGAATATAAATTTTATAAAAAATTCAATATTAGAACAGGAGTAAACAATATTTTGGACAAAAGCTACGCCACTCGTCGCGCTGGCGGTTATCCTGGACCAGGAATACTACCCGGAGAAGGCAGAAGTTTTTATGTGTCAGTTGGTTATAAATTGTAACCAAAAAGGCCTTCAAATTATTGAAGGCCTTTTTTTTTATAAAATAAAACTTCCTTCGGCAAGTTTCTGTTGCAGTGAAAACATTAGAAATGACTTTAAACAAATGTTAATATTGCTAAATAATTTTACCTTTATAAATAGTTTATACAATATTTAATTGTTTTGGTTTACTTTTGCAAATCGCAACTGCTTAAATCACAATTGCTACAAAACAAAAGAGTAAGAATACTAACCAATAAAAAAGCGATACAATGACATCGCTTACAAATAAAAATTAACGACTATGGAAAATTATGATAATGCTTGTGCCAAATATTACAATAGTTTAAATATAAAATGCCTACCGCTGTCCACTTGGGAATTTCGTAAAGAATATTTTTCGAATGAGATTATATATAAAAAATTGCTAACTACTTGGAATACAAAACAAGATTATCTAGAACAAGCCCATAAAGAAAATAGAGAACTCATCGTTACAGACAAAAATTTTAGAATAGTATTTGTTTCTGATACTATTTCTACAATTAGTGGCTACCGTCAGGAGGAAATATTAGGGAAATCGCCAACAATGTTTCAAGGTGAAGGCACTTGTATAGCTACCCGACAAAAAATAAAAACAGCACTAACGCAGCAAAAACCATTTAAAGAAGTAATTTTAAATTACAAAAAAAATGGTGAATCTTATTGGTGTGAAATCGAAGCTTTTCCAATGTTCGACAAAAAAGGAACTTTCCTAAACTACATCGCTTTAGAAAGAATTGCCTCTTAAAAAGCCTTATTATGAATATTCAAGAAATTCTGTCTTACGCTACCTTAGGAATTGCAATTGCTTTTTTGGTTAAAAAATTCTTTTTCAAAAAGAAAAAAACCGACAAAAGCTGTGGCGAAGATTGCGGTTGTCATTAAACTACTTTCACATAAAGATTATTGGCAATCTTATTAGAAATGGTTAATTCTTTTCCGTTTACCTTTATTTTTGTCGATAAATCAAAGCTTTCTTTAAAGACAATTTCAATTTTTGATCCCAAAGCAATTTCTTGTTTGTCTAAATATTTCAAAAAATCTGCTGAAGAATCTTTGACTCCAACACAAATTCCGGTTTGTTTTTCTGCCAATTCAGAAAGTAATTGTTTTTCGATGGTTACAATTTGACCTTTTGCATTCGGAATAGGGTCTCCGTGCGGATCCTCTGTAGGATTGCCCAAAAAATCATCGAGTTTATTGATGAGTTGCTCGGATTTTATATGTTCCAATTGTTCGGCAATATCGTGAACCTCATCCCAAGAAAAATTCAATTTATCGACTAAAAAAACTTCCCACAAACGGTGTTTTCTAACAATCATTTTAGCGGTAAGCTTGCCTTTATCTGTCAAAGAAACACCTTGGTATTTTATATAATTTACTAAATCTTTTTCGGCTAATTTCTTCAACATATCAGTCACTGAGGAAGCCTTAGTTTCCATCGTTTCGGCAATAGCATTCGTGCTCACCTCGGTATCAGTTACAGCGGTAAGATGATAAATCGCTTTTAAATAATTTTCTTCTGAAAAAGTCATATGGAAGTTAGAGGTTAGAAGTTAGAAGTTAGAGGTATGTAAATGGTTACCAACTCCTAATCTTAATGCTTGATACTGTTATCTTAATACTATTTTTTATCTTTTACAATAAACAAAGGAATCGAAATCTTGTGTCTTAATTTATCTACGGTTGTGCCAAAAAGTAAATCATTAAAACCGGTATGACCGTGTGTTCCCATTACTAAAACGTCAAATTTCCCTTCGTTGATGATTTCAGGAATCACTTTATTGGGCTTGCCAAAACCTAATTTTGTTTTAACTTTAAATCCTTTTTCCGAAAGCATTTCCTTGTATTCTTTCAGTAATTTTGCGTCAATTAATGTTTCGTGGTCTTCGATGTTTTCGCCGTAAACCATTGCGCCTACGGTTTCTACCACGTGAATCAAAGTGTATTTTGCTTCTTTTCCGCCCAATTCAAAAGCACTGTTTATCGCAACAGTGTCGGCAGAAGAGAAATCTACAGTTATGGCGATTCGCTTGGTATTATAAGTTCCAATTTCAGAAAATTGGAGATCTAAATTGTGTGGCGAATGATTTTGAAATTCCAGCTTTGCCTTGGTAATAAACGGTTTGAAAACAATAAACACTAACAAAAGCAAGAATCCAAAAGCCAACGGAACTACTGTAAGCCAAAGAATTACTGGGTTTTCAGAAGTTTCGAGCCAACCTTGAATTTCGTTGAAAACTAATTTAGCATTCAACGAAACAATAATTAGCGCCACTATCCAAGACGCGATTTGGGTAATTTTTGATATGTGAAAACCTTTCATTTTCGATTTATCGCTCACAAAATGTATTAATGGAATTATGGCAAAACCCAATTGCAAACTCAAAATTACCTGACTCAAAATCAGTAGTTTTCCAGTAACGCCTTCGCCAAAAATGGAAATAACGATTACAGCTGGAACAATAGCAATTAGTCGGGTAATAATACGACGAACCCAAGGCTGAATACGCAAATTAAGGTAGCCTTCCATTATAATTTGACCCGCTAAAGTTCCCGTTATGGTTGAACTTTGTCCCGCAGCAATTAGTGCAACTGCAAATAAAATAGGAGCCCATTCTGTACCAAGCATAGGTTCTAATAGCCGGTGTGCATCTTGAATTTCTGCAACTTCAAATAATCCATTTTTGTAAAATGTGGCAGCTGCCAAAATTAAAATCGCGGCATTTACAAAGAAAGCCAAGTTCAAAGCAATAGTGCTATCAATAAAATTATATTTCAATGCTTGTTTGATTCCTGCGGTACTTCGATCGAATTTTCGGGTTTGCACCAAGGAAGAATGCAAATACAAATTATGAGGCATTACAGTAGCTCCAATAATCCCAATAGCGATATAAAGTGCCTCTTCGGTGGGAATGCTAGGAATCAAACCTGCAAGAACACTTCCCATTTCAGGTTGGGCAAAAACCATTTCGAAAACAAACGAAAAACCAATAATCGCCACTAAGGCAATGATAAAAGCTTCCATTTTTCGAATGCCTTTATTGATTAGAAATAACAATAAAAAAGTATCTAAAACAGTAATCAAAACTCCTTGAAGCAACGGAATTCCAAACAATAAATTCAGTCCAATTGCCATTCCCAACACCTCAGCAAGGTCGCAAGCAGCAATGGCGATTTCAGCCAAAAAATAAAGTATATAATTTACAGGTTTTGAATAGGTTTCTCGAGATGCTTGAGCCAAATCGCGTTGGGTTACAATTCCGAGTCTTGC
>JAYVIK010000072.1:0-16345 GCA_043770265.1 Flavobacterium sp.
GACGAATTGTTGAGCAAAAAAGACACAATTGCTTCAGCTATTTTGGAAGAAGTTACGACGAAAATCAGTGATTTAGGTTTATCAGTTTCTGATGCAGGAATTAGAGACGTAATTTTGCCTGGCGATATGAAAGAAATTATGAATCAGGTTTTGGTAGCCGAAAAAAAGGCACAAGCCAATAGCATTATGAGACGAGAAGAAACGGCTTCGACCAGAAGTTTGTTGAACACCGCCAAATTAATGGAGGAAAACGAAATGTTGTGGAAATTGAAAGAAATGGAATATGTAGAAAAAATCGCCGATAAAATTGGAGAAATTACCATTTCTGGCGGTGGAAACATCATTGGTCAATTGAAGGAGATTTTTGTAAAATAAAGTAAAACCACGAGTTTATATTCGTGGTTTTTAATTTATAACAAAGGGGAAATTGTAAATATTTGAATTTTCCTTCTTAGTATGGCAATCCAAAATTCTTTGTCAAAAAAGTTCTTAATAACTTTGATATTTCTCACTTTCAATTTTTATCAAATTACACTATATTAGCAAAAATTCGATAAATTTGTAAATGTCAGAACAAATCACAAAATACGACGAAGATAATATACGGTCACTCGACTGGAAAGAACACATTCGGATGCGTCCCGGAATGTACATCGGAAAACTCGGTGACGGTTCTTCCTCAGATGATGGTATTTACATTCTTCTCAAAGAAGTCCTAGACAACTGTATCGATGAATTCGTTATGGGTGCAGGAAAAACCATTGAAGTTAGCATAAAAGAAAAAACGGTTACGGTTCGCGATTACGGTCGTGGAATTCCGCTTGGGAAAGTAATTGATGTCGTTTCTAAAATGAATACTGGTGGAAAATATGATTCTTTGGCTTTCAAAAAATCAGTAGGTTTAAATGGTGTTGGAACCAAAGCAGTGAATGCTTTGTCAAGTTTTTTTCGAGTAGAATCTGTTCGAGATGAAAAACAAAAAGCCGCTGAATTTTCAGGTGGAAACTTGATTTTAGAAGAAGAAATTATAGAAACCACCAAACGAAAAGGCACTAAAGTCACCTTTATAGCCGATGAAACAATTTTTAAAAATTATAAATTTCGTTTCGAGTACATTATTAAAATGCTCAAAAACTATTGTTACTTAAACAATGGTTTGACAATCCTGTTCAATGGTGAAAAATACTATTCCGAAAACGGTCTGAAAGATTTATTAGAAGAAACCATTAATGTTGAAGATTTAGAATATCCAATAATTCACCTCAAAGGCGAAGACATCGAAATCGCCTTAACGCATAGCAAAACCCAATATTCCGAGGAATATCATTCCTTTGTAAACGGTCAAAACACTACACAAGGAGGAACACATTTGGCCGCTTATCGCGAAGCCATTGTGAAAACCATTCGTGAATTTTACAACAAACCTTTTGAAGCTTCAGATGTTAGGAAATCTATTGTTACGGCGATAAGCATTAAAGTAATGGAACCCGTTTTTGAATCGCAAACCAAAACCAAATTAGGTTCGACCGATATGGGTTCGGATCCTGGAATGCCTTCCGTTAGAACGTTTGTCAACGATTTTGTAAAAAAACAACTTGACAATTATCTCCATAAAAACCCACAAACTGCTGAGGTCTTATTGCGTAAAATTTTGCAAGCCGAGAGAGAACGAAAAGAATTATCTGGAATTCGTAAATTAGCTACCGACAGAGCCAAAAAAGCCAATTTGCACAATAAAAAATTAAGAGATTGTCGTGCACATTTACCGGATACTAAAAACCCAAGAAATTTAGAGAGTACTCTTTTTATTACCGAGGGAGATTCGGCTTCTGGATCGATTACTAAATCACGTGATGTCAATACGCAAGCGGTTTTTAGCCTTCGGGGAAAACCGTTGAATTGCTATGGAATGAGCAAAAAAATTGTTTATGAAAATGAAGAATTCAACCTTTTGCAAGCGGCTTTGGATATTGAAGATGGCTTAGAAAAATTACGTTATAACAACATTGTAATTGCCACCGATGCCGATGTCGATGGAATGCACATTCGATTATTATTGATTACTTTTTTCCTGCAATTTTTCCCAGAATTAATCAAAGAAGGACATTTGTATATTTTGCAAACGCCACTGTTCAGAGTTCGAAATAAGAAAGAAACCATTTATTGTTATTCAGAAGAGGAACGAAGAGATGCTATCGAAAAATTAAAACCTAAACCAGAAATCACCCGATTCAAGGGATTGGGGGAGATTTCGCCAGATGAATTCAAGAATTTTATTGGCGAAACTATTCGGTTAGACCCTATTATGATGGATAAAAACACTTCGGTAGAGCAGTTGTTGTCTTTCTATATGGGAAAAAATACGCCGGATAGACAGCTCTTTATTATCAATAATTTAAAGGTAGAGTTGGATGCGATGGAAGCAAGTTAAACTGTAAATTATGGAAAATCAAGATATAGTTTGGAAACAAAGTTTTCAGCATTTTAGTGGAGCTCATCAAGGCTTGAAAGAGGATTTTGAGATTTTTCAGCAAAGAGCATTAACGAAACTTGAAAACCAAAGGGTAATTCAGGCTTTTGAAATAACGCAGGAACTTTCTTGGAAAGTGATGAAAGATTTTGCTGAATATCAAGGTTTTGATGAAATTATTGGAAGTAAAAATGCTGTTCGTTCGGCCTTCAATTTAAAGTTAATTGATAATGTAGAAGTTTGGATGAAAATGATACAATCAAGAAATCTAATGTCATTTATTTATGAACAAGACAAGATGATAAAAACTGTTGAAGTAATTTTTGCCGACTATATTCAAGAATTTGAAAAATTTAAAAATAAAATGTTGACTATGTAAATGGTTCGAATTACTCCAAATACTATAAATAAGCGTGAGGCGATTTTTATTAGATATAAACTTAATGATGAGGTTGTTATTTATGGTTCTGCCGCAAAATAAAATTATAAAGTAGGTCCTAATTATAGATATTAAAGTTAAAGGAAAAGTAACGTATGAAGATTTATCTGAACTTTAAAATCAAGTATATGATAGTTAAATTCTTTTTGAATTTGATATTTTAAATTATTTGCAATTAAAATAGGAATCTCTCATTGGAATATAAATAGATTCGGTAAAATATTACAGATAATAAATACTGAAACAATTCAGCATAAATGAATGACGAAGACGATTACATTCTAAAATACGAAACTAACGACAATCCGAGCAAGGCGGGGAGCGACGGAGGTTTTGGGAAAATATCGCCAGATGAATTCAAGAATTTTATTGGCGAAACGATTCGGTTAGATCCTATTATGATGGATAAAAACACTTCGATAGAGCAGTTGTTGTCTTTCTATATGGGAAAAAATACGCCAGATAAACAGCTGTTTATCATTAATAATTTAAAGGTAGAATTGGATGCGATGTAGGTGAGTTAAAAATAGTTTAAAAATAGAAAATTTGTCAAAAGACCTTCAAAATAAAATTTTATTCCAACAAGTAGTTGATTTATTGCAAAATGCTCGACAACAGGTTTTACGTACTGTAAACTCAACTATGGTTTGCACGTATTTCGAAATTGGAAGAATTATTGTTGAAGAAGAACAAAGCGGAAAAGACCGAGCTGAATATGGAAAACAAATTCTAAAAGGACTTTCGGAACAGTTGACGAATGAGTTTGGGAAAGGTTTTTCTACTGATAATTTGGAAAATATGAGGAAGTTTTTTTTAGCTTACTCAATATCCGAGTCACTGACTCGGATTTTGCAAATCACTAATTCTTCATCACTAATGACGAATTCTGAAAGTGTAAATTTAGAAGAAATTCATACTACAAAAACGCAGTCGCTGATTTCGTTTTTCAAATTGACTTGGACACATTATGTTTTTTTAATGCGAATTGACGATGAAAAAGAAAGACGTTTTTACGAAATAGAATCCGAAAAATACAATTGGAGTGTTCGAGAACTAAAACGACAATACAATTCGGCACTTTATGCAAGATTGGCTTTAAGCAGAGACAAAGAAGGAGTTTTGAAACTTTCAGAACAAGGTCAGATAATTGAGAAACCAAAAGATATTATTAAAGATCCGTATATTTTGGAATTTCTTGGATTGCCGGAATTATACCAATATTCGGAGTCGGAATTAGAAGCTGAAATCATCAATAAATTAGAACATTTTCTTTTAGAATTAGGTCACGGATTTACGTTTGTGGCGCGTCAGCAGAGAATAACTTTTGATGATAAGCATTTCCGAATTGATTTGGTTTTTTATAACCGAATTTTAAAATCTTTTGTTCTGATTGACTTGAAAATTGGTGAATTAAAACATCAAGATTTGGGTCAAATGCAAATGTATGTCCACTATTATGATAGAGAAATGCGTTTGGAAGACGAGAACAAAACCATAGGAATTGTACTTTGCCAAAACAAAAGTGACTTGGTTGTAGAATATACTTTACCTGAAAATAACGAACAAATTTTTGCTAGTAAATACAAAACAGTTTTGCCAAGCAGAGAAGATTTAATAAAATTAATTTCGGAATCAAAATAAATGAAAGACGAAGAAGAAGAAGACAACATCATCCCAAACGAAGACGAAACTAACGAAGAGTTAAACGAATCCCCTATTGAAGAAGGATTTGAGGACATCGTCCGTTCAGGAGGAAATCATTTCTACGAGAACGACGAAAACAGCGAGGACACCATTACCAAAGTTACAGGAATGTACAAAGACTGGTTTTTGGATTATGCTTCGTATGTAATTCTCGAGCGTGCTGTACCGGCAATTGAGGACGGTTTCAAGCCCGTTCAGCGCAGAATTATGCATTCGCTCAAAGAACTGGATGACGGTCGTTACAATAAAGTGGCGAACGTTGTTGGGCACACGATGCAGTATCATCCGCACGGAGATCAGAGCATTGGTGATGCTATGGTGCAAATTGGTCAAAAAGAATTGCTTATAGATTGCCAAGGAAACTGGGGAAATATCCTAACAGGCGATGGTGCTGCGGCTTCTCGGTATATTGAGGCGCGTTTGTCAAAATTTGCTTTAGAGGTTTTGTATTCTCCAAAAATTACCGATTGGGGCGTATCTTATGATGGCCGTCGTGCTGAACCAAATAATCTGCCCGTAAAATTTCCGTTACTTTTGGCGCAAGGTGCCGAAGGGATTGCAGTGGGACTTTCGACCAAAGTTTTACCTCACAATTTTAATGAACTAATTGATGCCTCGATAAAAATATTAAAAGGAAAACCTTTTACAATCTATCCAGATTTTATGACTGCGGGAATTGCGGATGTGTCCAATTATAATGATGGGATGCGTGGCGGAAGGGTTCGCGTTCGAGCCAAAATTGCGCAGTCAGACAAGAATACTTTGGTGATTACCCAAATTCCGTTTTCGACCAATACCACGACTTTGATCGATAGTATTTTGAAAGCCAACGAAAAAGGAAAAATCAAAATCAAGAAAATTGAAGACAATACGGCTGCCGAGGTCGAGATTTTAATTCATCTTTTCCCAGGCGTTTCTCCAGATAAAACTATCGATGCTTTGTTTGCTTTCACGGCTTGCGAAACTTCGGTAGCGCCGCTGGGTTGTGTGATTGAAGACAATAAACCATTATTTGTAGGTGTTTCTAAAATGTTAGAAATTTCGACCGCTAGAACGGTGGAGTTATTGAAAAGCGAACTCGAAATCCAGTTGAAAGAACTCGAAGAGCAATGGCATTTTCTATCGTTGGAACGTATTTTTATCGAAAATAAAATCTATCGTGATATTGAGGAAGAAACCACTAAAGATGGTGTTATCAAAGCGGTTGACGATGGATTGAAACCACATACAAAACATTTGAAACGTGCCGTGACTGAGGAAGATATTCTTCGTTTGCTGGACATTCGGATTATGCGTATTTCAAAATTCGACAGTAATAAAGCGCAGGATAAAATCCAAGCTTTAGAAGGCGATATCGAACAAGTCAAATTTGATTTGGAGCATTTAATTGACTTTGCCATAGCTTATTTTACCAAGTTAAAAGAGAAGTACGGAAAAGGACGAGAACGCCAAACTGAATTGCGTAGTTTTGATAATATCGAGGCGACAAAAGTGGCTTTGCGAAACACAAAATTGTATGTAAATAGGGTAGAAGGCTTCATTGGAACGGGCTTAAAGAAAGATGAGTATGTTACCGATTGCTCCGATATTGACGATGTGATTGTTTTTCTCCGTGATGGAAATATGATGATTTGCAAAGTCGATGACAAGAAATTCGTTGGAAAAGACATCATTCACGTGGCTATTTTTGACAAAAGCGACAAACGAACGATTTACAATATGATTTATCGTGACGGAAAATCTGGACCTTCGTTCATCAAACGTTTTAATGTTTCGGGAGTTACAAGAGATAAATTATATGATTTGACCAATGCTACCAAAGGATCTCAAGTTTTATATTTCACCCACAATCCAAATGGAGAAGCCGAAGTTATTACAATTATTTTACGCCAAATTGGAACCATCAAAAAACTAAAATGGGATGTTGATTTCGCAGCAATAGCCATCAAAGGTAGAACTTCAAAGGGGAATACAGTATCCAAATATCCAATAAAGAAGATTGAAATTAAGGAAAAAGGAATCTCTACTTTATTGCCTAGAAAAATTTGGTTTGATGATACCGTTCGGAAATTAAATACCGACGCACGTGGAGAATTGTTAGGTGAATTTCGTCCAAACGATAAAATTTTGGTCATTTCACAAACCGGAAAACTGAAAGTAATTACACCAGAATTAGCCACGCATTTCGATGAAGATATGATCGTTTTGGAGAAATGGCATCCTAAAAAACCTATTTCGGCTATTTATTATGATGGCGAAAAAGAGCGTTATTACATCAAACGATTCTTGATTGAAAGCGAAAATAAAGAAGAAATTTTTATAACCGAACATCCAAAATCACAGCTTGAAATTGTTTCTACAGATTATCGTCCGATGGCGGAATTGGTTTTTACCAAAGTGAAAGGTGTTCAAAAAGAAAACCAAATAGTAGATATTGAAAGTTTTATTGCCATAAAAGGATTCAAAGCACTTGGAAATCAATTGACTACTGATAAATTAAAACAGGTTAATTTACTCGAACCCTTGCCTTACGAAGAACCAGAGGAAACTATTCCCGAAGAACTGGAAGTGGCTGGAGAAACCGCAATAGAAATGAATGACGAGGATATTCAACTTGACGAGGATGGACAGATTACTTTGTTTTAGATAAAAACGATCAAGAGGCTTTAGCTAATCAATATTTAAATAATTGCTGTAAACTAAACCCTTTTTTTTCTTTCAATTTATTCAATATTTTCCAAAAAGCAATTGCCGTTATATAAGCATCACCCAATGCAGTATGACGGTCTTTTTTGGAAATATCAAATTTATCAGCTAGGTCATCTAAACTATATTTTTCCTTACGGACAAGTAGCGGAGAATAGAGAAGCGTTTTTTTGTAAAGATGTGCAGTATCTAAGTTTTTGTTTTTTAATTTTGGAAAACCATTTCTTTCCAATGCTTTATTGATCATTGTGACATCAAAAAAGGTATGATGCGCCACGATAATAGAGTCGCCTAAAAAATCAAGAAATTGTTGCAAACCTTCTAATTCATTGGGACGATCTAATACGGAGGCTTTTAGAATTCCGTGAATTTGAGCCGTAGCTTTGTCGTAATGTTCTTGCTGAATGTAAACCTCCAAGCTCTCCTGAATTGGAATCCTATAGTTTTGAAAAACAACAGCTCCGATGCATAATATTCGGTCTTTTTCATAATCAAAACCTGTAGTTTCAGTGTCTAAAACAACAAAGCGAGTCGAATCAATATCTCCTTTTATTTCATCGACTTTATCAGAATTGACAAAAAGAGTTCGGATACTATTTATGATTTTAGTAATGAAATCCATTTACAAAAGGTTTGAAGCATTAAAACGAATACGAATGAGTTCTTGCAATTCTTTAATGGTTTTGAAGGTGCTTTTTAGTTTTATTTTTTCAGCTTTGGATAAAGTATCCAACGAAATAAACTGCCCAGAATCATTGTGCAAAAGACCCTGATTGGTTCGGAATCGTAATAAAATCTTGTACGAAGAGGCACACCAAATATACAACTCACTATTTTGAGGTTCTAACTCTGCCAGTTTTTCAAATCGTTCTACTGTGTTGCTGATGGATTTTACAGAATGGGAGAGAATCAAAACTCTCGCAGCATCGGCGAGTGGCATCAATGCTCGGTTTTTGATATTGAAAAAATCTTTGTGAGCACCATCTTGTTCCAACAAAAATTCTCTAAAAAATCCTGTTGGCGATGGACTTTGCAAAGCGCCGCTCACCAAATGAATATAAAATGTTGGATTGGCTTTTACATCTTCGAAGATAAAATCAGACAAATCATTTACAAGTTCACTATCTCCATACACCAAACTGTAATCAAAAAAGATGAACGACAGTAGCACTTCATTTTTTCCGGTATTGGTAATCCAATGATGAACCTTACTTTTATATTCACTAAGGCTCAAACACCAAATGGGATTTGAGGCCATCATTTCGGCAGGACAATATTCGTAACCAATTTCAAAAAGTCCTTTGTTGATTTGGATAGCCAAATCTAAAAAATACTTTTTGGTTGTTTCTGCTAATTCTTCAGGAACATCTTCATACACTAAGGCATTGTCTTGGTCTGTTTGCAACAATTGTTCACTTCGTCCTTGACTGCCCATTGCTAACCACGAAAACTTAACTGGTGGTGTATCCATTTTCTTCAACACTATTCCAATTACTTGTTTTGTACAAGCATCATTTAATTCTGAAATAATTTTTGAAGTCAACATCATCGGTATATTTTGATCCAAATAACCTTGTAATAAATGCAAAATACCAGAACGAATAAGTTTGATTTTCTTGAATTTCTTAGCTCTTTTTATGGCTCTTAGCAATACAGCTGGGTTGTTGCCAATAGAAACCATAACATCATGCTTGGATAACATTCCAACAGCTTTCGAGTTAGTAGTTCCATCATCTGTAATGCACAAATGACTGATGTCACTTTTCATCATCGCCATTTGAGCCTGAGTGATGGTCATTTTCGTGGGATATGTAATTACGGGTGCAGTCATTATTTCCGATGCTGGAGTTGAAATTGGAAAGTCTCCCGTTACGATTTTATTCCTTAAATCTTTGTCAGTGATGATGCCAATAGGAAGGTTTTCTTCGACAACAAGAATAGCTCCCACATTTTTGTTCAGCATAATTTTAGCTACTTCATTTGCAGGTGTCGTAGCAGTACAAGTTATTATTTTTTTTGAATATTTTACTTCTTGTAAGTCCAATAATTTAGTGTCAGCTTCAATTTCCTCTCCGTATAATTTTCCGCGATGACTATTAGAGAACGGGTTTAATGTATTGGATGCAAAGCTTTCAATTAAAAAATTGCCAACAGCTTTGTTTTCAAGTGCATAAGGTCTAAAAACGTTGATGGAAATAGCGTAAAGTATGGTCTCCTCAAATGCTCTGGCTTCCATTTTGTAGTTTTCGTTGGCTATAAGTGGTCGCAATCCAAAAATATCTCCCTCATCGCACATATCCATAATATCGCTTTGTTGGTCTGCTCTAAGTGCCACAGCTCCTTTGTGAACGACATAAAAACTGTCGTGAGTTTCTTCGTTTAAGGCAAATACAACACTATCTTTTTCTTTGTAAATGATGGTTATTTGTTCCGAAATGATTTCTAAGTCCTTTTGTTTTAAAAAACTAAAAGGAGGGAAGTTTTTAAGAAAATCGGCGACTCTTTGTGAGATGGTGTTTTTCATATTTTATTTAAAAAAGGACATAAAAAAAATCCAGATACCTTGAGAGGTACTGGATTATGTTTAGTTTTAGTTTTTGAATGATTTAATGGCTTGTTTTGATGAATATAATGAAACACAAAAGGGCGTAATGTAAGTCAATAGGATTTTCAAAACATTTCTAAAAGTAAAATTGCTTTCCCAAATTACGTCATAACTGTTTATCGTATTTAGAATAGTTCCCACTATAACCGACAAAATCAGTGCGTTCTTACTATTTTTTGAAAGCATATTTATTTCTTTTTCTTATCGACTTTCATATTCAAAAACTCAACAAATAGCGAGAAGGAAATGGCAAAATACAAATATCCTTTTTGCACAGGTGTAACGTGACTGCCAAAGATTAAAGCATCCGATAAATGAGCACTTTCGGTAATTAACATAAATCCAATAAGAATCAAAAATGATAATCCCAGAATTTGAATTGAAGGGTGTTTGTTGACAAAAGCCCCAACGGGAACAGCAAATTGCATCATAATCAACACCGAAATAATAACCGCAGTAACCATAATATAAAGCGCTCCTTCGACTCCATTTGTCATCCCAACCGCCGTCAGAATACTATCGAACGAAAAAACCAAATCAATCATAACAATTTGCAGAAGCACACCTTGAAAGGATTTTGCTGCTGTCTTTTTTATTTCTTTTTCCTCTTCGCCCTTTTCATCCACTTTTTCGTGAATTTCTTTGGTGCTTTTATAAATCAGGAATAATCCACCAAATAATAGGATGAGACTTTGACCAGTTACACCAGCCGAAAACCAACTAAAATCAACATAAAACCAAGGTTTTTTCATTTGAATTAAAAGACTAATGCCAAACAATAATGCAATTCTCATAAACATGGCCAAAAACATACCTATTTTGGTAGCGCTTTTTCTTTTTTCTGGCGGTAATTTTCCAGTGACAATCGATATGAAAATAATATTGTCTATTCCCAGAATTATTTCTAGAAAAGTCAATGTTAATAAGGCAATCCAAGCATCAGGATTTAAAAAAATTTCCATTTTAGTTCGTTATGAGTTAAGGGTTTTGAGTTATGAGTTCGTGGTTTATTGTTTAAAACTGTTTATGTATGCTGAAATCTGCCACCTGCTATCTGAAATCTGAAATCTTCTCGACAGTTCCACGTTGTTTTTGGTCACTTCCCACAATCCCGAATTCAAAAGTATAAGATTTTTTTGAGGTAGTCAAAATTTTCATGTTAATTGCTTTTTCTTCCGCCATATTTTTTGGGTGAATTTTTTGCAAAATGTATTCACAATCATTTACCCATCGAATTCTCGAAGTGTCGGTTTTGCCTTCAAAAGTTTCAATTTCGATACTGTCTTTGCGTACAAAAAGAGTCGTTTTTTTGACGCCATCGACTTCATATTCAAATTTGAATTTTCCGGTTTTGAAATCCTTGCAATTTCTTTCTACATTGTAACAGGACAATAATAATAGCATCGGGAGAAGGAATATTATTTTTTTCATTTATTTATATTTGTTTCTTGCTAATTGTTTCAATTTGAAATTTAAATTTGTGCGCTTCGCGATTAAATCTTACTCAATTTTAATATCATATTTATCTAAAAGTCCCACAATTCCTTGAGTCGAAAACTTGGCTTTTCGCATCGGATTGAATTCTGGGTCAATTTTATAATTGTAAGCTGTCCTGAAATCTGCTCCAGCCAATTGCGTATCATTGAAGACAGCGTTATCCAGGTTACAATTTTCGAAAGTCGAATTTGTGAGATTCGTTCCAACAAAAGAAACCTCTTTCATCGAGCAAGTATTGAATTTAGTTTTTGGCATTTTCTTGTTGGCAAAAGACGAATAATCCAAAACGCAATCCTGAAAACTCACTCCAAACATAAAATCAGCACAAGTATTAAATTGAATTCCCAGCAATTTACAATCTTTGAAATGCACGGTTTTCAAACTCGTTCCGGCTAATTGCATCATCGACAGATTGCAATCGATAAATTCGCAATCCATAATAGTATTGTTGCAGAAATTACTATTCGAGAAATCGCAGTTCTTGAAAATGCAATCTTCAAACTCCCTATTGTTGACTTTTTTGTCCGTAAAAGATACTTTTTCGAATGTTTTATGGGTGTGTATGAGGTTTTCCATTAGAATTTTTTTGGTTTCCTTGCCGTGTGTCTCACTCTAAGAATTTGAATGCAAGCTGCGGTATTTTGTTATGAAATCATATAATCATAGACGAAGTACACTCTGAAACTCCCGTCATTGTTGTTCTTTTTGGAATCGAGTTTTTAGATTTCAGTTCTGGTTTTTAGGATTTCAGTACTTTCAAAAATTTTATCAATTACTTTATCTGCAATGTGTATTGATTTACTTTCAAAAAGAATATAAAAATGAATGTCTTCCAACTGTTCTAAAGCATCGGAAGCCCAAATTATTTTCTTCCCCATTTTTTTGAAATTTCCCTAACTTCATCCTCAGAGTGAAAATGATCATTCTTAATACTTTCTAATGCTTTTTCAATATCAATATTATAATCAACATTTGTAGTTTCAGAAGCTGTTGAATATGTAGAAAGTAAAAGGCGTTTTAATTTTTCAACAAAAGTAGGGTCTTTTACTTTGTCAATTTCTTGATGTATCCAATTTTTTTCGGCTTGTATATCCATAATTCTAAATTTTAGTAAATGTACAAATTAATCATTAAATAAACTTCGCATCATTGTTTGTAATCCCAAAAACATCAAATAAACAGCCACAATGCAAACTGCAATTCCGATTCCTAAAACCAAATAATGCCACACATTTTGCTTGTTGATAAACGCATTGTAAATCAAGGATGGACCAATAAAAAGCAAAGGCAAAGCCCAAGCTAGATATTTTATGGATTTAGATAAAAGTTCTTTGTTAGTAGCCATT
Organism: Flavobacterium sp.; assembly: GCA_043770265.1. Lineage (GTDB taxonomy): Bacteria > Bacteroidota > Bacteroidia > Flavobacteriales > Flavobacteriaceae > Flavobacterium. The sequence continues at coordinate 12,768 of JAYVIK010000072.1, forward strand.
TAAAGTTGGAGGTTAAAAATTAGAGATTAGAAGTTGTCCACAGCTTTTCGAACACTGCCATATTTTGCTAATAATTCAGCTGCCTTTTCATAAGAAACAGGAATTTCTTCCATAATCATTTTCACACCACGATCTACTAGTTTGTTGTTGCTCAATTGCATATCGACCATTTTATTTCCTTTCACTTTCCCGAGTTGAATCATTGTCGCAGTCGAAATCATATTCAAGACTAATTTCTGAGCGGTTCCAGCTTTCATTCTTGAACTTCCAGTTACAAATTCTGGTCCAACAACGACATCAATTGGAAATTTTGCCGTTTGCGAAAGCGGACTTCCTGCGTTGCACGAAATACTTCCTGTGGAAATATTTTTTTCGTTACACGCTTTTAAACCACCAATAACATAAGGCGTAGTCCCTGAAGCGGCAATTCCAATCACCACATCATTTTCGTTGATGTTTTGTTCTTGCAAGTCAATCCAAGCTTGGTTGGCATCGTCTTCGGCATTTTCTACCGCACGGCGTATGGCTTTGTCTCCACCGGCAATTATTCCGTTGACTAAATCAAAAGGAACACCAAATGTAGGCGGACATTCCGAGGCATCTACTACACCCAAACGCCCTGAAGTTCCTGCTCCAATGTAGAATAATCGTCCGCCCACTTTCATTTTGGTAACAATTTGAGCAACCAAAATTTCAATTTGTGGCAAGGCTTTTTCAACGGCAAAAGGAACGGTTTTGTCTTCCTGATTGATATTGGATAGCAATTCATGAACCGACATTTTTTCTAAATGTTCGTATTTTGAGGATTGTTCGGTAGTTTTTGTGAAGGTCATTTTTAGATAAATTTCTTTTGTTCTTCTTCAATAATTTTTTTCAAATCGTTTTCGTTGGGTAAGTTGATCAAATATTTAGACACAAAAACGTGTTGGCTTAAATTAGCTGTAGCATATTTTACCAGATTTTCGTTTTTGCCTGCACACAAAATCAATCCAATGGGCGGATTGTCGTTTTCTTGTTTTTCATTTTCATTGTAATAATTCAAATACACATTCATTTGTCCCGAATCAGCGTGAGTGAATTCGCCTAATTTCAAGTCAATGAGAATATTGCATTTCAAAATGCGATGATAAAAAACCAAATCTATAAAATAATGGGTATTGTCAAAAGTAATCCGTTTTTGACGCGCTTCAAAACAAAATCCTTTACCCAATTCAATTAAAAAGGTTTGCAAATGATTGATAATAGCTTGTTCTAAATCGCTTTCGGAATAATCGCTTTCTTGTTTGAGTTCTAAAAATTCTAGAATATATGGGTTTTTGAAAAAATCTTCAGGAAGAAGTGGTAGATGTTCCTTTTGATTTTCAATGACTTTTTCTTTGTCAAAACTCAAGCCTGTTCGTTCATACAACATACTATTTATTGCTCGTTGCAATTCTCGAACAGACCAACTATTATCAATACTTTGCCACTGATAAAAACTGCGTTTGGTATCATTTTCTTGTTTAACCAATTCTATAAAATGGGAAAAACTTAAATAATTTATTGCTTTTTCAATATCTGAAATAGTTTTATCAGACTTTGAGTGGAAAATTACAATTTCATTTTTATCTACTTGATTTTGGTTTGCTATTAATTTTGCAGACACTGTCTGCAAAATTGTATTTCTCTGAAAGTCATTAATATACAATTCAACAGACAGTGACTGTTGAATCTCGGGATAGCATAAATAAAAACTGCGATACATTCTTAAATTTACTTCCGAAAAACCTTTTAGATTATTTTCGCCTAGTAATTTTGATAAATTTCGAATTAAATTCTCCCCATAAACCGCTCTGTCTTTACCTTTTTGTTCGTATTCTACAATATAAAAACCAAAAAACCAATTGCGCAACGTAAGCCCAATATTAACTTGTTTTTGGGCTTGTTGCCTAAAATAGCTTTGGGTTTCGCTTATTACGGTTACTAAATTTTGAATTTCTTGCATAATTACTTTTTCTCGAACTTCTAGGATACAATTTTAATCAATGTCAGTATTTATTTTTCTAAATGTTCGTATTTCGAGGATTGTTCGGTGGTTTTTGTAAAGGTCATAAACTAATTATATTCATTAATATTTTCATTCCTAACGGTGATATTTTTGCTTTCTAAGTCTTTTTTCATCTTTAACCAAGTTTTGTCAGATAAACCGACAGCTGGATATAATTTAGTTTCAAAATCTTTAGTAATTAAGCGTAATCTATTTGAAAATTTTCCCTGTCGTTCAATTACTATATCTCGAATGTCGGAAATATTATAGTAGTCTTTTTTCCAATAAAAATAATGTTTTCTGACACAAAAAATATAAGTTGATACCTCAAAGTAATGCATTAATCGATAAAAAATATAAAACAAAAGTAAAATCAAAATGATTGAAACTACAAATCCATTTATATTCAAATGTTTGATTGTGTAAATGAGTATAAAAAAAAGTAAAAGAATTAGAACCCACAAATAAATACCTAAAAAGCTAAATAAAGGATTTCCTTTATAAGAAACAAGTATATTTTTATCAATATCAGATGCAATAATATCTTGTTTAGTAAATTCAATTTTGTTTTTTTTTTCAATTACAATTTGTTGTATAAAACATTTCATTTCAGAAATATTCGAATAAAAATCATCGATGATTTGAATTTCGACACTATTATTGAAAGTAAGTGTCGCGCATTCGCCAGAAGTGAAAATCATTCCCCCTTTTCCAGTTAGTTTTACACTCGATAAATCATACCAACTATAGAATTGGTTTTTAAAGGTGATTCCTTTTTTATTTATTGTAATGCTTGGAGCATTTTTTATAAAACCTACATTAATAGAAATGGCTATCGCTGTAAATATTAAAAATGCTATGGCAAAGCTTTTGTTATTATGTTTAAAGTATTCGTGGGAAACAGAAATTAAAATCAAAAAAAAAGCATTGACTAAAATAAGAGCCAAATAAAATTTATAAAAATGTCTTTTTGAAATAATTTCCATAGTTAAAAGTAATTGTTTAAGCATTGAATTTAAATATTATTACCATTTAACATTTTGCTCAATAAATGCAATCAAACTATCTGCCATTGCTTTTTGCTCGTTCACTTTTGGATGACCAGGCGTATTTTTATAGGCAAAGAAATGAGAGTATATTTTTTTATCACCAATATTAGCCACTGCTTTTTGAATATAATTTGGCCATTTAGAACCTTCTTTTGTAGCATCCATATTTCCTAACGCACAAATGATCGATGCTTTAGGATGTTTCAATCTAATTAGTTTTACGAAGTTTTCATACGATTTAATTATAAAATCATCGGTAGGTTTTACAGTTCCAAATTTAGAAATGAACTCTGGATGTTTGGTTTTATTCACCAACCACGAATCATTTTGAAACAGATTAATTACCACAACATCAGGAATGTAATTTTTAAAATCCCATTTTTTTGTTTTGTCATGCGGGTCGGTTAAATCATAAATGTCGGTTATCACATTAGGAAACCAACTTAACATAATACCTATTCCGCTATTTGAAATACTTTGGTTTTGGGCATTAAAATGTCGAG
>JAYVIK010000073.1:0-2081 GCA_043770265.1 Flavobacterium sp.
ATCACAATATTTGATGTTCCGTTTAGCCAATACGTAAAAGTAAAAGCCGATTTCAGGCATTACTTAAAACTAGGAAAAGAAAGCGAATTGGCCAGCCGAATTATTGTGGGTGCAGGATTTGCTTATGGAAATTCGACAACATTGCCTACAACCAAACAATTTGTCGTGGGCGGAACCAACAGTCTTCGCGCATTTCGAGCAAGATCATTCGGTCCTGGAAGTTACCAAGCACCACTAACTTCTAGTTCATTTTTGCCAGATCAATCTGCTGATTTAAAATTGGAATTCAACACCGAATACCGAGCAAAAATTTATGGCTTAATGAAAGGCGCTTTATTTGTAGATGCAGGAAATATTTGGCTTTTAAATGCCGATCCAGACAAATCCGGAGCTGAAATTTCGAAAGATTTTATGAAAGAAATAGCCGTTGGAGCAGGTGCTGGATTGCGTTTCGATTTTTCTTTTTTAATTTTAAGAACCGATTTGGCTTTTCCACTCAGAAAGCCTTATTTGCCTGAAGGACAACGATGGGTAATTGATGATATTGATTTTGGAAGCGGTTCTTGGAGAAAAGAAAATTTGATATTAAATATTGCGATTGGGTATCCGTTTTAGAGTGGTTTGAAAAACTTTTTATGACAAAGTAATCCCATTATGAAAAATAAATTCTGGAGAAATATCGTAATTCCATTTTTCATTATTTGAAGTTGTAATGATTTTTTTCCAAAAAAGTAAATATAATTTCAAAATATCTGCCACAAGTTAGTTTTTTTTCATTGTCGCTCTATATATAGTGGGAGTTAATTCTAATTGTAATTGAATATCTTCTTCAACCACATATATTTTAGTTTCTTTTTCAAAATCATACACTCTATAAATTTTAAAATTTTTTAAATTTGTTGACACTTTCAATTCATTTTGTGTCAAAAAAAATGCTGAATATTTTCCTAAACAAGTTGTTTTTACTTCAATAAAAATTTTTTCTTGATGCTCGTTAAATGAAATAACATCATAACCTAAACCATCTCCTATATCTTTTGATGCCCATATAATTTCTTTTACTAAATTTGAAAGACCGAGTTTTTGTAATTTATTTTGTTCAAATGCTATTACCCATTTTTCTCCTTCTTCACCTAATTTAGTATTTTTAATTTCTCTTTCTATGTAATTTATTTTAGGTCTTATTTTAATTGATTTTTTTTCGGTCAAGTTTTCTTTTTCAAAAACATCTTGTTCTGGTTTATCTTCAACTAAATTTTCAAAATTATAATTTGGTTTAAATTCGTTTCTATCTGCGATTTGATCAAAAAAAAGAATATTTTCTTTTTTGTTAAATTTTTCAGTTAAGATTTTTTTTAAATTTAATGTTTCATTCCAATCTATTAAATCAATATCTGCTCGCGGTATTGGTTTAAATTCTTCGATATAAGGTAAATCACTATTTACTAATATTGAAGAAATGTGTTGTAATTTAAGTCTAACTGATTTACTAGATTTATGAAGACTTTGCATTAAGAATTCTTTCGCTTCTTTCAACTTTTTTGGAGTATTGTATTTCAAGAAGTCTTTGAGTTCTGAAATGTAATATTCAGATATAAATTCTGATTCTTCAAATCTCCAATTATCAGGTTCTGCAATTGATTTAGCACCTCTTTTTCTTAATTCAATACCTAAAAGTGTTCTCTTTTGTCTGAAAAGAGGAGTGTCTATAGGATCCGTAATATAACTTAAAAGATTAACTTGTTTTCCTTCTAAATCATCTGGCAAATTTAAGTTTGAAAACCATTCTAATGCTATAATTTTTGCTTCTTTATAATTCATTTTTTTTTTGATTCAGGTAAAATGACACACTATTATTTTTTAATCCTAAAAATCAGTTAAATTAAGCCTTATTGAGAAAGCTTTGGCTGAAAATAGAATCCATTTTAAAGATTCAAATATATAAACAATTTATTACAAACTCTAAAAAAAATAAATCAAAAGAATAAAATTTTAATATCGGTTAGTATATAATTAGATTTAACCGATATTAAGTGTATCTTTGTTGGGTTATGTGGAAAATAGATTTAGGATTTAGAGCA
>JAYVIK010000074.1:0-2078 GCA_043770265.1 Flavobacterium sp.
GGAGATTGTCCAGTCTGTGGAATGGATTTAGTCAAAGCTCCTGATTTGACGGCTAGCAAAACGATGTACACTTGCCCGATGCATCCCGAAGTTATCAAAAATAGTCCGGGTTCGTGTCCGATATGCGGAATGGATTTGGTGCCTATGAATCCGAGTGATACTGAGGACCAAAAGACCTATAAAGATTTAGTCAAGAAAATGAAAATTGCTGTAGTTTTTACAGTTCCCATTTTCGCTATTGCAATGATAGAAATGGCACATAACAATCCGTTACTGCAACTAATGGATGCTTCAAAATGGAATTGGGTGCAATTACTATTATCGCTTCCAGTCGTTTTTTATGCTGGTTGGATATTCTTTGTACGTGCTTGGAAATCGATCATTACTTGGAATTTAAATATGTTTACCCTTATCGGAATTGGTACAGGTGTAGCATTTCTATTTAGTTTAGTCGGGATGTTTTTTCCTGATATTTTCCCAAGTGAATTCAAAACTGAAACTGGAACTGTCTTATTATATTTTGAAGCCACATCAGTTATTTTGACTTTAGTTTTATTAGGTCAACTATTAGAAGCCAAAGCGCACAGTCAAACGAGTGGAGCAATCAAGGAATTATTAAAATTAGCACCAACCGAAGCTACTTTGGTAACTGATGGAGGTGACAAAGTAATCTCCATTCACGATATCAAAAAAGATGATTTATTGCGTTTAAAACCTGGAGATAAAATTCCGGTTGATGGAAAAATCACTGATGGCGAAAGTACCATTGATGAGTCAATGATTTCGGGAGAGCCCATTCCTGTTGATAAAACGATTGGCGATGCTGTTATTGCGGGAACAATTAATGGAAATAAATCCTTTGTTATGATTGCCGAAAAAGTAGGTTCGGAAACCTTGCTTTCGCAGATTGTACAAATGGTTAATGATGCGTCTCGTTCTAGAGCACCAATTCAGAAACTAGCCGATAGCATTGCCAAATATTTTGTACCAACGGTTGTGATTATTTCGGTAATTACCTTTTTCATTTGGGCAAAATTTGGTCCCGAACCCGAATTGGTTTACGGTTTTATAAATGCCATTGCGGTTTTAATCATTGCATGTCCTTGTGCTTTGGGATTGGCAACACCAATGTCCGTTATGGTTGGCGTTGGTAAAGGTGCCCAATCGGGAGTTTTGATAAAAAATGCCGAAGCCTTGGAAAATATGAACAAAGTAAATGTCCTGATTACCGATAAAACAGGAACCATAACCGAAGGAAAACCATCCGTTGATCAACTGTTTTCTTCCAATAATGAGGAAGATCATTTATTGCAAAATATTGCTTCCTTGAACCAATACAGCGAACATCCTTTGGCGCAAGCCGTAGTCAATTATGCCAAATCAAAAAAGGTTTCATTAACAGAAGTCAAAGATTTTGAAGCCGTTGCAGGAAAAGGCGTTATTGGAATAGTAGAAAAAAAGAAAGTGGCTTTGGGAAATAAAAAACTGATGGAACAAGTTAAAGCTACTGTTTCCGAAGATTTAGAAACTAAAATTATAGCCGAACAAAAACTCGGAAAAACAGTTTCCTATATTTCCGTTGATGGAATTGCCGTCGGTTTTGTATCGATTTCTGATAAAATAAAACCAACAAGTGTTGCCGCCATCAAGGAATTAATGGAGCAAGGAATTGAGGTAATTATGATTACAGGCGATAATGAAAATACTGCAAAAGCGGTCGCCAGCGAATTGCATTTAACTGGTTTTATTGCTAGTAGTTTACCCGAGGACAAACTAAACGAAATAAAACGCCTGCAAGCCGAAGGAAAAATTGTTGCAATGGCAGGTGACGGAATTAATGACGCTCCGGCATTGGCGCAAGCCGACATCGGAATTGCGATGGGAACAGGAACGGATGTGGCGATAGAAAGTGCCAAAATAACTTTGGTCAAAGGTGATTTGCAAGGTATTGTGAAAGCCAAAAATCTGAGTCACGCTGTAATGCGAAACATCAAACAAAACTTATTCTTTGCTTTCTTTTACAATGTGTTGGGAGTTCCAATAGCAGCGGGAGTTTTATATCCGTTTTTTGGAATTTT
>JAYVIK010000075.1:0-5420 GCA_043770265.1 Flavobacterium sp.
AAAATCTTTGCATAGCATCGCTACGGAACTATTTTTTTTGAATATTTAGACAAAAAAGAACGAGTAGATTGGGCTATTTTATATCGGTGTTTGGTATAAAGTATAATTTTGTAGCTATAAAACAGTGCTTTTAATGATTTTTTTGTTTTTATTGTATCCACACGAAAGGATTCGTGCTGTTGATGTCATTTGTCTTGAAGCCAATAATGTTAAATACAGTCACATTCTTATACAAATTATTCACTCTTTTTCCCGTTTCAGTTTAAAAACAATTTTACAATAGTTCTCATCACTAAATTGCCAAGCAAATTGTATGATAAACTAAACGATATACCCAGAAAAAGATTTGGTTATAAAACACCAAACCAAGTATCTTTACATAAATTAGTGGATTAATAAAAAGTTGCATTTATTTCTTGAATTCCCCCATTCCAATCAATGAGAAAAGACTTATTTCCATACCTAATTATCATTTCAGCGATTCTGATTTTGATTCGTCTTTTCTACCTTCAAATTATTGATGATACCTTGAAATTAAAATCAGACAATAATGCCATCCGAATCATTTATGATTATCCACCAAGAGGCACAATTTATGATAGGTATGGAAAATTATTGGTTGGCAATCAAATTTCTTATGACATAATGGTGACGCCAAATGAAGTTAAAAATATTGATAAAACAGCATTTTGTAAATTATTACACATTTCTCGTCCAACTTTCGATAGTTTAATGGGAATAGCAACTCTTTATAGCCCTAGATTGAGATCTGTTTTTTTACCACCGTTAAATAGTATTGAATATGCCGCTTTGAAAGAAAAATTGCGTAAATATGAACCCGGTTTCGAAGTTGTGAAACGATCCTTGAGAGATTATAAAGTAAAAGTTGGAGCCAATGTTTTTGGGTCTATATCTCAAGCAAATTCTACAATAATTGCTAATAATTCTTATTATAAAAGTGGTGATTTAATTGGGAACCAAGGCGTAGAACAAAGTTATGAAATATTTTTACGTGGCATTAAAGGTTTAAAATACCGACAAAGGAACAAATTTAACAAAGATATTGGATCTTATAAACAAGGTAAACTTGATAGAAAACCTATCCGGGGTCAGGATATCACGTTGACTATTGATATTGATTTACAAAAATTTGGCGAAGAATTAATGGTCAACAAACGTGGCGGCATAGTAGCACTTGAACCAAGAACAGGTGAAATCTTAGCATTAGTAACTGCTCCAAATTATGACCCCGCCATTTTAGTGGGAAGACAACGGTCAAAAAATTATACTAAGTTATACAATGATTCTTTAGCAAAGCCATTATATGACAGAGGATTGTTAGCAGAATACCCTCCTGGTTCGCCATTCAAAATTGTAACAGGCTTAATAGGTTTACAAGAAGAAGTTGTAAATGAGAGTACAACCTTTATGTGTCACAATGGATTTAGTTACGCTAGAGGAAGTTTTATGAAGTGCCACGGTTTTGGGCCTCATCAATTTCACAATGGAATTTACAATTCGTGCAATACTTATTTTGCAAAAGTATTTATGAAAACCATTAATAAATATCCTGATCCTGCACTAGGAGTAGATGCTTGGAGCCAGCATGTAAAAAGTTTTGGCTTGGGTTCATTCTTGGGATATGATTTGCCTACCGGCAAAAGAGGTAATATTCCTACATCTCAAACCTACAAAGAAATGTATCCAAATGGAGGTTGGCGCAGTGCAACAATAGTTTCTAATGCCATTGGTCAAGGAGAAGTTTTGGCTACTCCTATTCAACTAGCTAATATGATTTCCGTAGTTGCCAACGAAGGTTTTTATTTTACGCCTCACATCATAAAAGGAATTAAAGGTGGAAGGATAAATGAAAGATTTCAAATAAAACATAATAGTTCAATCGATAATTATTATTTTACCCCAATGATTTCGGGTCTTTTTGATGTTTATAATTTTGGAACAGCAAGTGATTTGCGTGTCAAAGGAATTGCTATTTGCGGAAAAACCGGAACGGCAGAAAATTATGCGATTATTGGTGGCGAAAGGGTTAAGATGGAAGATCATTCTATTTTTGTCGCATTTGCACCAAAAAACAATCCGAAGATTGCGATAGCAATTTTTGTTGAAAATGGAGGTTTTGGAGCATCAGTCTCGGGTCCGATAGCCAGTTTGATGATAGAAAAATATTTACGTGGAAAAATTACAAGAAGAGATTTAGAAAAGAGCGTTTTAGAAAAAAGTTTGAAATATCAATATGATAAATATATCGAAGGACGAGTAGATTCAGCATCTGTCTTCAGAAGAATACCTAAAGGCTTTCCTAGTTTAGAGGATTATTTTTTTCCAAAAAAAGGAAGCAACAAACTTTTTAAGTAGTAACAAAGTTTAGTTTAGCCAATGGTCTTTCAACTTATATAATTCCAAATATTTTTCTTTTTAGTCAATTCAATATACGTGGCTCTCAAAATAGCATTTTCAGGTTTTTGCATTGGAGCATCGTCTTTCAGAATTTTCAAGGCATAATTACGTGCCAATTGCAAAATATCTCGGTCGCGAACAATATCTGCAATTTGTAGATTTAGGACACCGCTTTGTTGTGTTCCCATCAAATCGCCTGGACCTCGGAGTTTGAGATCGACTTCGGCAATTTCAAAACCATCATTAGTGCTTACCATCGTTTCCATTCGGGTTTTGCTATCGGAACTCAATTTGTGACTAGTCATCAAGATGCAATAACTTTGTTCGGCGCCACGACCTACTCGACCACGTAGCTGGTGGAGTTGCGACAAACCAAAACGTTCCGCACTTTCTATAATCATTACGCTAGCATTCGGAATATTTACACCCACTTCAATCACTGTGGTGGCGACCATAATATTGGTTTTTCCTTCGGCAAAGCGTTTCATTTCGGCATCTTTATCCGTCGGTTTCATTTTTCCGTGAAGGATGGAAATTGCGTATTGTGGTAATGGAAAATCTCTAGAAATGCTTTCGTAACCGTCCATTAAATCCTTAAAATCCATATTTTTCGATTCTTCAATCAATGGATAAACAATGTAAATTTGTCTTCCAAGAGCAATTTCGTCCCGAATAAATTTCCATACTTTCAACCGATTACTGTCAAAACGATGTACAGTTTGAATGGGTTTTCGTCCTGGTGGCAATTCATCAATGACTGAAATATCCAAATCACCATACAAACTCATCGCCAAAGTTCTTGGAATAGGAGTGGCGGTCATCACTAAAACGTGTGGCGGAATTATTTCCCCTCCTTCGGAGGGGTTAGGGGAGGATTTTCTCCACAATTTCGAACGTTGTTCCACTCCAAAACGGTGTTGCTCGTCAATCACAGCCAAGCCCAAGTTTTGGAATTTTACCTTGTCTTCTAACAAAGCGTGTGTGCCAATCAGGATGTGCAAACTGCCATTTTCGAGTTCTTCGTGAATGATTCTTCGAGTTGCAATTTTGGTAGAACCAGTCAGTATTTTTATGTTGATATTTAATTCTTTGGCTAATTCGGTTAAACCGTTATAATGTTGGTTCGCCAAGATTTCTGTTGGTGCCATCAAGCAGGATTGAAAACCGTTATCCAAAGCAATGAGCATACTCATCAAGGCTACAATTGTTTTTCCGGAACCCACGTCGCCTTGCAACAATCGATTCATTTGGGCGTTGCTTCCCATATCGATTCGGATTTCCTTAATCACTCTTTTTTGAGCATTCGTCAGTTCAAAAGGCAAATGATTTTTATAAAAATCATTGAAATATTCTCCCACTTTTGTAAACGGATACCCTTTTATTTTATTTTTCCGAATTAGGTTTTTGGTAATTAATTGCAATTGAATATAAAACAATTCCTCGAATTTCAATCGGAATTGGGCTTTCGCCAATGCTTCGGCACTTTTTGGAAAATGAATATTGAATAAAGCCGCGTTTTTTGGCATCAGTTTCAATTCGGTAGTTAAATAATCGGGTAGGGTTTCAGCGAATTTGGCTTGAGTTTCTAAGAATAATTGCTGCATCATTTTATTGATTACTCGATTTGAAATTCCTCGGTTGGCCAAAGTTTCTGTTGATGGATAAACGGGTTGCATTGCCGAACGTAGGCTTTGTTCGTGTTCCGTCATCAACTCGATTTCAGGATGTGCCATGTTGAAAGTATTCCCAAAAGAAGTACATTTCCCGAAAATCACGCAGATTTCATTCAATTTTAAACTCTCTCGAATCCATTTGTGGCCTTGAAACCAAACGAGTTCCATTTGTCCAGTATCATCAACGAATGTAGCTACTAATCGTTTCTGGTTTTTGCCAAATTCAACAGTTTTGATGTTGATGATTTTGCCGATGATTTGAACTTCAGCAATATTGTTTTGCAGTTCGTTAATCTTATAGTAACGTGTTCTGTCAATGTATCGATTGGGAAAAAAATTAAGCAAATGTCCGTATTTGTGAATTCCCAATTCCTTGCGCAACAAAGTTCCGCGGTTGGGACCAACGCCTTTGAGGAATTCGATTGGAGTTTCTAGGAGGTTAACCATTTTAGATTTCAGATTCTTTCTTATCTAAATTCTCTTTTCTTTCAAAAGCGAAGATAGTTTTTTGTTTGGAAAATAGGAAATAGAATTCTTTGCTATTCGATTAGTAAAAGGTATATTTGAATTCTTAGACAAATGTAAAATGACAACCCATCTAGCTCTCCTCCGTGGCATCAATGTTTCCGGTCACAATATGATAAAAATGGAGGCTTTGAAAACCACTTTAGAAGCTGTTGGTTTCCAAAATGTGCAAACTTATATCCAATCGGGAAATGTTTTTGTCGATACCGAGGAAGAAAATCCTGCTGCAGTTGGTTTCAAAATCAAACAGGAAATCTTCAAGGCTTTTGGTCACGAAGTTCCTGTAGTAGTTATTGGCAAAGCTGATTTAGAAGCTTGTTTACAGAATAATCCTTTTTTGAAAGAGGCGGTATTGGATTTAAAAAAATTATATGTTGCTTTTATTTCCAGCACTTTGCGAAGCGACAGTATCAATGATTTGAAAATGAGCCAAGTAAAACCCGACGAAGCCAGTATTGACGGCAGTAGAATTTACATTAAATATGCCGTTGGCGCAGGAAAAACAAGGTTTGATCAGAAATATATTGAGAAAAAATTGAATGTTACAGCAACGATTCGAAATTGGAATACTGTAGTGCAACTGCTTCAACGGTATCAGTAAAATTTATCAAACGATTTAAGATTTTTGAATTTTTACAAATGAATTTTTGATAGTCATTTTTTAATTAATTTTCGATTATTAAACCCAATTAAACATTGTCATTTTAAGGTAATGTGGTCAAAAATAGTTGGTAATTTTTCATTTTAGATTCGTTAAATTACCTCCGTCAAATTGAAGAGGACATTGGCTCTGCTGAGGAGCAA
>JAYVIK010000076.1:0-5411 GCA_043770265.1 Flavobacterium sp.
AAAATACAAAGTCAAGTTAGACAATCCGAAGTAAATTTCCAAGTTGAATATACTCCGAATAGGATTCCAGTTGCGTTTGGTGTCGAACGGTATAATACAGACAGTCCTTTTACAACGCTTTTGGTTACTTACAGTCAGGGGTTCAAAAACTTATTTTCGAGTGATTTCAATTACAAAAAATTACAATTGTATTACAAACAACCCATTATAATTGGGCCTTTGGGAAGATCGAATATTACCGTCGAAATGGGGAAAACATTTGGATATATTCCGTTAGCATTGATGAGTATAGTTCCAGGAAATCAATCGCTTTTCAGTATTCAAAATACCTTCAACAATCTTCAATTTTATGAGTTTGTTGCCGATCAATATACGACTTTGAGTTGGGATCACGATTTTCAAGGGCGGTTTTTTGCTAGAATTCCTTTTATGCGAAAACTAAATTGGCGCGAAAATATTGGCGTAAGATCAGTTTACGGAACCGTTTCAGATGAAAATAGAATTATTAATGCTTCGGGATTAGTGTACAATGCTCCCGAGAAAGTATATTGGGAATACAGCGCAGGTGTTGGTAATATTTTCAAATTTTTCCGAGTAGATTTCTCTTGGAGAGGAAATTATCTCAAAATGCCTGATGCCAATAAATTTGCAACGAAAATCTCTTTTGGGTTTTATTTTTAAGATGCAAGAAGCCATTCAATACCTTTCCCAAAAAGACACCATTTTCAATCATATTATCGAAAAATATGGTTTGCTAACACTTCCCAAACGCCCACAAGGATTTGAAACCTTGGTGTTATTAATTCTTGAGCAACAAGTTTCTATTGATTCGGCGAAAGCTACTTTTTTAAAATTAAAAGCAAAACAACCTGATTTTGTTCCAGAATCGCTGCTTTCTTTTTCGGATGAGGAGTTTCGGAATAATGGCGTAAGCCGACAAAAAACGTCATACATAAAAGCTTTATCGCTTTCGATTATTAACAAGAACATTGATTTAGAAAGTTTGGCAACTAAATCGTCTGAGCAAGTCCGAGAGGAATTAATCAAAATCAAAGGTATTGGTCACTGGACAATTGATATTTATTTGATGTTTTCGTTGCAAGCACCAGATATTATTCCGCTAGGTGATATTGCCGTGATAAATACCATCAAAGAGTTGCTAGACATTCACGATAAACAAAAAATGGAAGTTTATGTGTCAAAATGGAGTCCACACAAATCTGTTGCCACATACCTTTTGTGGCATTATTATTTGAGCAAAAGGAATCGAGTAGTTAGTTATTAAATTGGTTTTTCTATGAAAATGCTTAAATTTATAGTGTATTAGAATATTGTTTACTTATTTTTGCTAAACTAAAAATAAAAAAAATGATTCGAGAAAAATACAAAACTTTTGATGTACTCATAGAGATTCCAAGAGGAAGTAGAAACAAGTATGAATATGATTTCAAATTGAAAAGAATTCGATTTGACAGAATGCTGTTTTCCTCAATGATGTACCCCGCAGATTACGGTTTTATTCCGCAAACATTAGCATTAGATGGAGATCCACTAGATGTATTGGTATTAATCAACGAACCTACTTTTCCTGGATGTGTTATGGAAGTAAAACCAATAGGTGTTTTCCACATGGCCGATGACAAAGGACCGGATGAAAAAATAATATGTGTGCCGGTTTCGGATCCGATTTGGAATTCTTTAACCGATTTGAAAGATATAAATCCACATTTATTAAAAGAGATCGAACATTTCTTTCAAGTTTACAAAGACCTTGAAAACAAAGTAGTAGATGTAGAGGGCTGGGGAGATCTTTCTGAGGCTCTAGACATTATAGATGAATGTACACAAAGATTTAATAATATTGAGAATAAACCGGAAGATTTATTTATGATTTAATAAATTAAAGTATATTTTTTTTTACATTAAGCAATATTCATTCATCTGAATATTGCTTTTTTAGTTTCAATAGAGTATGTTTGTAATTAAGAATTTAGTGATTTATTAACAAACATTTTATTAAAAACACTTTTTATGAACGAAATTATGATTTATGTGCCAATCGTTATGGCAATCATCGGATTGATCTTTATGGCAATCAAAAAATCTTGGGTACTTAAACAAGATGCTGGCGACGGCAAGATGAAAGAAATTTCAGATTACATCTACGAAGGCGCATTAGCGTTTCTAAAAGCAGAATACCGATTACTGACGTTCTTCGTTATCGGAGCAAGTGTCGTTTTATTTGGTTTGACTTTATTGCCAAACGCTACAACACATTGGCTAATAGTTATTGCCTTTATTATAGGTGCATTTTTCTCGGCTTTGGCTGGAAATATGGGAATGAAAATCGCAACAAAAACCAATGTTCGTACTACACAAGCCGCTCGAACCAGTTTGCCACAAGCCCTAAAAGTTTCTTTTAGTGGTGGAACAGTTATGGGACTTGGAGTTGCTGGATTAGCCGTTCTTGGTTTGACTAGTATTTTTATTCTCTTGTTTCATAAATTTATGGGCGGTGTTTGGACCTCGACAGAAGATATGACCATTGTTCTTGAAACATTGGCTGGTTTTTCACTTGGAGCTGAATCTATAGCTTTATTTGCAAGAGTTGGTGGCGGAATTTATACCAAAGCTGCCGATGTTGGTGCAGATTTAGTTGGTAAAGTAGAAGCTGGAATCCCAGAAGACGATCCAAGAAATCCTGCTACAATTGCTGATAATGTAGGCGATAATGTAGGTGATGTCGCCGGAATGGGTGCCGATTTATTTGGTTCTTATGTTGCAACTGTTCTCGCTGCAATGGTTTTAGGGAATTATGTTATAAAAGATATGGGTGGGAAAATTGAAGACGCTTTTGGCGGTATTGGCCCCATTTTATTACCAATGGCAATTGCTGGTTTTGGGATTTTGTTTTCTATCATTGGAACAATGTTAGTAAAGATTTCGGATGACAATGCCAAAGAAGCTCAGGTTCAAAAAGCATTAAATATTGGCAACTGGGCATCAATCGTTATGACAGCAATAGCCTGTTATTTTTTGGTAAATTATATGTTGCCTGAATTTATGACTATGGAATTCTTTGGCGAAGGAGCTCAAAATATTTCATCGATGCGCGTTTTTTATGCTACATTGGTTGGATTATTTGTAGGTGGAGCGATTTCATCCGTAACTGAATATTATACGGGATTGGGAACAAAACCAGTTTTGGCAATTGTTCAAAAATCATCAACAGGAGCTGGAACTAACGTAATTGCAGGTCTTGCAACCGGAATGATTTCTACTTTTCCAACAGTGATTTTATTTGCTGCGGCCATTTGGTCAACTTATGCTTTGGCTGGGTTTTATGGAGTTGCGTTGGCAGCCTCAGCCATGATGGCAACCACTGCAATGCAATTGGCCATTGATGCTTTCGGACCGATATCAGACAATGCAGGTGGAATTGCAGAAATGAGCGAATTGCCAAAAGAGGTAAGAACAAGAACTGATATTTTAGATTCAGTTGGAAATACAACTGCTGCAACAGGAAAAGGTTTTGCTATTGCTTCGGCAGCATTAACATCGTTGGCTTTATTTGCCGCTTATGTAACTTTTACAGGAATAGACGGAATCAATATTTTCAAAGCGCCAGTTTTGGCCATGTTGTTTATTGGCGGAATGATACCGGTTGTTTTCTCTGCATTGGCTATGAATTCAGTAGGAAAAGCAGCAATGGACATGGTGTATGAAGTGCGTCGTCAATTCAAGGAAATTCCTGGAATTATGGAAGGAACTGGAAAACCAGAATATGCAAAATGTGTTGATATTTCTACCAAAGCCGCTTTACGCGAAATGATGCTGCCGGGGATTATGACTATCGGTTTCCCAATTGCAATAGTTCTTTTAGGAAAATTAGTTTACGGAGACAACAATCAATTAATTGCTGAAATGTTAGGTGGTTATATGGCTGGCGTTACGGTTTCTGGGGTACTTTGGGCAGTTTTTCAAAACAATGCAGGTGGTGCTTGGGATAATGCCAAAAAATCATTCGAAGCTGGAGTTCTCATTAATGGCGAGATGACATTCAAAGGTTCTGATGCACACAAAGCAGCCGTAACCGGAGATACTGTTGGCGATCCGTTCAAAGATACATCTGGACCATCAATGAATATTTTGATTAAATTAACTTGCTTGATTGGATTGGTAATTGCTCCAATTTTAGGAAATGGAAACGCAGCTGAGGGTCATGCATCCAAAAGAATGATGGAGACGACTTCGATTTCAAATGATCCGATGTATAAAGGTTGTGATATGTCTAAATGTGCAACAATGACAAAAGCCGAGTGCGCTAAAATGTGTGAAACCAATGGATGTTCGCCGGCTCAAAAAGAGGAATGCTTGGGTCATTATGATACAGATGGCAAATACATTCAAACCTCAAAGGTCTCCATAAAAGAAGTAAAAGTGAACATGAGTAACACAAATGGAAAAGCAAAAGCTACTGTAACTACCACTGAAGGTGGGAAGGTAAAAGTACAGGTTTTTGAAGGCTCTCCAGAATTGGTAAAAGCCAAAGTTGAAGTTTTGAAATAGTAATTTTAGTTTTTAAATTTCAAAAAAATGTCCCGAAATTTTCGGGACATTTTTTGTTTGAACAAGCAAAGAAAACTATTGTTCCAGAGCATATTCTTTAATTAAAGTAGAAGCTGGAATATGAAGATTTTCGGTAAGCAAACGAATTTGCCTAATTGTTAAGGCTCTTTTGCGCTTGAAAATTTCACTAACTCTTGAACGACTATTCAAAATAACGCCTAAATCAGCATCTGTAAGTCCGTTTTGTTCCATCATAAATTTGATAGCTTCAATAGGGTCTGGTTCGGGAATAGGGTAATGAATTTGTTCGTATTTCTCGATTAGTGTAACTAAAATATCCAATTCATCTGCGTCATTGCTATTAGGTTTAGCATCAAAAAGAATGTTTACTCTTTCTAAAGTCAAGTCATAATCTTTTTCTGTTTTTATAGGACGTATTTCCATTTTTTATAAGTTTTTAATGTCTTTCAAATTATCATATTCGGCGTGAGTTCCTACGAACAAAATATAGACAATTTGTGTCAAATAATTAATTTTTACGATTAATCGATAATGATTGCCACATATATTAAACACTATTTTATTATTACCAACAAAATCTGCTGAACCAAAAACAGATTTTATAGCGTTAGAATTGTCAAATGTATTTTTATCAAAAACCTGATACCAAGCCAATAATTGCTGTTTTGAGTTGGGATAATGCTCCCAAAAATTTTGCAAGGTTCTTTTAGCAATTATTCCCATATACAACTTTAATGGTCAAAGATAGTGTAAAATTCCCTATTTGGGAAAAATATAATTAATTTAAAATATGCAGCTAAAATTAAAGGTTTGCGACCAAC
>JAYVIK010000077.1:0-2069 GCA_043770265.1 Flavobacterium sp.
ACTTGTGTTTCGTAATAATCGTCGCTGGTATAGATAAATCCTTGTCCTTTAATTTCTTTTTTGATAATCATGGTATTTAGTAGATCGCTTGCATTAAAAAAAAGTTCGCTTTTCCCTTTTTGAATACCTTTTTTTAGACCAAGATCTAAAGAATACCGTGCCTTTATTTTCCCCTGCGGAATAATGTCAGGCGCCAAATATATGCTCGTTAACTGAAAGTCTAAATTCTTTGGAAAATGAAAAGTGTTATTCCATTTTAGGTTACCAGAAAAAATATTTTGCTGGTTTGCAGAAAAGGTATGTTTACTCGGATACTTATTTTCAATTGTAAAGGCGTTAATTTGATTTCGATAAGCATTAAGATTTATATTAAATGAATACACTTTAGAAATTTCATGAGCTAAAACGAGTTCTATTCCTGTATTGTAGCTTTTATTTACGTTTTGGAATGTGGCATAAATTAACTTACTTGGCGGCACAGTACTTGATATTCTCGTGATAGTTCCGTCGGCAAATCGGTGATAAATTGCCGAATATATACTTCCTTTTTCCCAATTTGTTTTGAAACCCAATTCCAACAGATTGGTAAATTGAGGTCTTAGAGCAGGGTTTCCGACCTTAATAATCTCCGCATCATCATATTTTGGAAAAATTCGAATATCTACCTCATTGGGTCTGTCCACTCTTCGGTTATAGAAAAAAGATAGCTTTTTAGCATCGTTAATTTTATAGGCAAATCGCATATTAGGAAATGGTTGTGAATAGGTGTAGCCATCACTTTTGTAAACACTATGATTTGGATTTACCTCATATTGAATTTTTACATATTCCACCCTTAAACCCAGTTCTGCCTCCCATTTTTTATTTTCAAAAATATAGTTTCCATATACCGCAGGAATTAATTCTCTATAAGTTGCCCAACCTCCCGCATTTATATCTAAGACCGAGTTTTTACCTGGAATAAATAGCATATCAGTTGGAATGTTTCTGTCTCGAAGTTTAATCCCTGTTTCGAGACGACCGTATTTCAAAGGTTTAATGTAGTCAAAATTAAAATCATAAACCTGCTCGTCTGATAATAATTTAAAGGCATCAGTGCCTATGGAAGTGGCTAAAAAGTTATCATAGAAATATTTCTCGTCTTCTCTATGAAAAGTGTAATTGAAACCAATATTAAAAAGGTGACCGGCTTCTTTAAATTTGTGTTGATAGTTGGCAGTAGCCATTATGGTGGTCTTCAATTCATCTTCTAAAAACTGCCAAAGCCTTTTTCTTTGTTTGAAGTTTACGTCATAAAAAGGTTGATCACCACGGTCTATTATTTTTTCGCTGCCAAAAAGTGCTGAAATTGTGAATGAATTTTGTTCATCGAAAACATAGTCAATTCCCGATTTTATAGTGGTAAAATGGGTATTTCTGTTTCTTTTTAATTGTGAATTTATGATTTCGCCAGAATCATACGTACGGCTTACAAATTCATTTTTATTTAATGTTTCCGTATATAGATAATCGCCTTGAAAAAAAACATTTGCCTTGTTTTTTCTATAATTGAGCGAAACGTTTGGATTAATTTTAGGCGTAAAAGTATATTGAGGTCTTATTTCAGGTAAATTTTCTTTTCGTACCCATAGCGAACCTAGGCCTGTGGTAAAGCCAACTTTCCCATTGAAACCTTCTTTGTTATTTTTTTTATAAATTATATTAATGATTCCGGCATTACCATTCGCATCATATTTGGCTGATGGGTTGTTAATGATTTCAATTTTATCAATAGCCGATGCTGGTATATTGTCAAGTCCAGTTTGGCTTCCAAATCCTGTTAATGCAGTTTGTTTGCCGTCTATGAGTACAGTCACTTTGTCATTTCCTCGTAATTGTACTTTGCCATCTTGAACGGTTACACTTGGTAAATTTTGCATGGCTTGTAGTACCGAGCCGCCACTTTGGCTCATGTTGTCTTTTATTGAAAATGTTTTTTTATCCATTTTATCGCTTATTTCCTCTGTTTTGGCGGTAATAAGTACTTCATTCAATGTTATTGATTTTTCTTCAATTTCTATTGTTTTTAG
>JAYVIK010000078.1:0-2067 GCA_043770265.1 Flavobacterium sp.
AAGCCGAATCTACTGCTACCAGAAAGCTTATCGTGAAATAGAGAAATCTCATGTATATGCTCAATTTAATGATTTTTTTACATTGGTTTTTCATTTAGAGAGAAATTTTTGTTAGATTTGCATAACTAATTTAAAAAAAATGTTATGAAAAAAATTTACTCTTTATCTTTTCTTTTGTTGGCTTCATTGTCTTTTGGACAAGTAACTGACACTTTTAGTGGAACAGGCTTGTTAAGTGCAAATGGTTGGACAGTTCATAGTGGAACTACAGGTTTTATATCAATTTCAGCTGGATCTCTGACTTATGCTACATTAACTCCTACAGGAAATAAAGTTGCTTTAGTTGCAGGAAATGCTGAAGACGTAAACAAAAGTGTTGGCACGGCAATTACCACTGCTGCTTACTATTCTGCAGTAGTTAATTTACCAAACACAACAGGATTAGCAACTGCTGGAGATTATTCTTTGGCTTTTGGCGCAACTACTGGCGTTTCAGTAACTTCATTATACGGAAGATTGATGTTAAAAACTGGAGTAACAGCAAATACTTTTAATATAGGTATTGTAAATACAAGCGGTACAGGAACTACACCAAGTTATCTAACTACAGATTATCCGGCAGGAACACCTATCTTTATCGTTGTTAAGTACGACAGATCAAATAACACTGCCTATTTATTTGTAAATCCAGCATTAGATAGTACAGAACCTACACCAGGTCTTACAAATGCAACAGGAACATCTGCCGCACCAGCTTCAATTGCAAGTGTTTGTTTCAGACAAGCTGGTACGGCTACAATTGGGACAGGAAATGTTGAATATGATGATGTAAGAGCAGGTAGTACTTGGGCTTATGTTACTACTTCTGTTCTTTCATTATCCGTTAAACAAAACACAATAGCTGGTTTAAATGTTTATCCAAATCCTGTAAAGAATGGTAATTTATACATTACATCCAATAGTAGCAATGCAAAAACTGTTGCGGTTTATGATATATTAGGAAAACAAGTTTTAGAATCTAAAACTTCAAATAATGCTGTTAACGTTTCTAACCTAAAAAGCGGAGCATATATTGTAAGAATAACCGAAGACGGAAATACAGATACTAGAAAATTAATTATTGAATAATTCAGCCTGTCGGCAGATAGCTACTATCAATCTTATTAAAAAACTCCAATCACAAGTTGGAGTTTTTTTTATTTAATTACTTTTGCAAAAAAAACTTGACTCCAATTCCTGACCTATTTTCCATTTCAAGTCAAAAGCAATTTGAAAAAATAGCGCTTAAAGCATTTCGTTTCCAATACGAAAATAACTTAGTGTATCGAGAATTCTGCGATTTTTTGAAAACCGATGTTCACAAAGTAAAATCATTGGAGCAAATCCCGTTTTTGCCCATTCAGTTTTTTAAAAGTCATACTGTTGTTTCTAATGAAAATCCTATTCAAGAAACCTTTACCAGTAGCGGAACGACTGGAATGGCAACCAGCAATCATTTTGTTACCGACATTACTTTATACGAAGAAAGCTATCGAAAAGGTTTTTCCCAATTTTATGGCAACATCGAGGATTATGCGATTTTGGCTTTGCTTCCCTCCTATTTGGAGCGCGAAGGTTCTTCCTTAATTTATATGTTCGAAGATTTGATACAAATGACGAACAATCCCGAAAGCGGTTTTTATTTGCACAACCACGAAGAACTCATCGAGAAATTAGAAAGATTGGATAATGCCGGACAAAACGTGATTCTGATTGGCGTTACTTATGCTTTGTTGGATTTAATCGAAAACCAAAAATTCCAATTGCAAAATACCATTATTATGGAAACCGGCGGAATGAAAGGCAAACGCAAAGAAATGATTCGCGAAGAATTGCACGAACAACTTTGTCAAGGTTTTGGTGTAACAGCCATACATTCTGAATATGGAATGACAGAATTATTGTCGCAAGCTTACTCCCTTGGAAACGGAGTGTTTGAATGTCCATCGTGGATGCAAATCCTAATTCGCGACACCGAAGATGCTTTGACTTATGTCGGCGAAGGCAAATCTGGCGGAATCAACGTGA
>JAYVIK010000079.1:0-5398 GCA_043770265.1 Flavobacterium sp.
CATTGATTCAAGCGAAATCATCGCCATAGGAAATGCTGGAAACGATTTAACAATGGTGCAATATGCCGGATTGGGCGTTTGGGTTGATAATGTCGATGATGAATTAAGAGAATTTGGCGATGTTATTGTAGCTTCTAATAATGATCACGGTGTTGCTGAGGTGGTTCGGAGATTTATTTTTAAGTAATAATTATGCAAATTCTCCGATCCATATTTCTTTATCTTTTAATATTCTTTGGAGGAATCTATTTGCTTTATGTGGGTTATGTTTATTTCAATCAAGGTGAAATGATTTTTAGGGCAAATAAACTGCCTAAAGATTATAAGTTTGAATTCAATCAGGATTTTGAAGAATTAAATATTCCGTCATTTGATGCTAAAATACAAAGTGGTTTATTGTTCAAAACGCAAAATCCAAAAGGATTGGTTTTTTATCTTCATGGAAATGCAGGTTCACTCGACACTTGGGGATCTATTGCAAAAAACTATACGGATTTAGGATATGATATTTTTATTTTGGATTATAGGGGTTTCGGAAAAAGTGAAGGTGAAATAGAAAATCAAGATCAAGTTTTTCAAGACTTAACTTTTGCATATAACAAACTCATCACAACATACGATAGGAGTAAAGTTGTAATCATTGGGTATTCCATTGGAACGGGGCTTGCCACCTATTTAGCTTCAATTGAAAATCCTAAAAAATTAATTCTTCAAGCACCTTATTTTAATTTTATTGAACTTTCAAGCGGAAGAGTTCCTTTTGTTCCTGACTTTTTAAAGAAATTCAAATTTGAAACCGACAAATATATTGTAAAAGTAAAATCTCCGATTTATATTTTTCACGGAAATAAAGACCAAGTGATTTCATTCGATAATTCGATTCGATTGCAAAAACTTTTGAAGCCAACTGACAAAGTTTTTATTTTGGACAATCAAGACCATTTAGGTATGAATGAAAACTCAGATTTTCAACAAGAATTGAAAGTGATTTTAGAATAATTGATTTCGAGAAATTAAATCTACATCCCGAAAATTGCCCAATTCCTTATTTAAGCTATCTTTGCCACTGTTAATTTTGCGCAAGGCGTCTATTAAAATTTGTATATTTGTTATTCTAAAAAATTATTTAAGATGGATATAGCTGCAAAAAAAATGGAATTGATGGATTGGTTACTTCATATTGATGATGAAATAAAACTAAAAAAAATCATTGCTTTGAAATCTGTTTTAGACAAAGAAGTTGTGGCTCATACAATTAGTGGTTATCCCGTTGACAAGGAGGAATATATCAATATGATTAAAGAAGCCGATGCACGAATTTCATCAGGAAAATTTACTACAATTGAAGATTTAGAAAAAGAAATCGAGAATTGGTAATATGCAAAAGCCAATTACTATATATTGGGATAATGAGGCAAAAGCTGATTTGAAATTGATTTTCGAGTTCATCAAAATTAAATCAATTCAAGGAGCAAAAAATGTAGTAAAAGATATTGTTATACAAAGCAAAAATATTCACTACCCAGAACAATATCAAGTTGACGAAATTTTAGGAGAACCTTATAGAAGAATGGTTGTTCGAGATTATAAAATCATTTATAAGGTTCATTCAGATACAGAAATTCGAATCCTCCAAATTTTCGACTCAAGACAAAATCCAATTAAACTTAGGAAATAAATCTACATCCCGAAAATTGCCCAATTCCTTATTTAAGCTATCTTTGCCACTTTTAATTTTTTAGCGGTTTGAAGTTTCTAACTTCTAACTCCTAACTTCTAACTTCAAACAATGATTACAGTTAACGATATCTCCGTTCAATTTGGCGGAACAACCTTATTTAGCGACATTTCTTTTGCCATCAATGAAAATGACAAAATTGCCCTTATGGGTAAAAATGGAGCTGGAAAATCAACGCTTTTAAAGATTATTGCCGGTCAAAGCAAACCCTCAACAGGTAATATTTCGGCACCAAAAGAAGCGGTTATTGCTTATTTACCGCAACATTTATTGACTACAGATGGAGCAACGGTTATGGAGGAAACATCCAAAGCTTTTGGCGAAATCTTTTCAATGAAAGCCGAAATCGATGAAATCAACGAGCAATTAACCGTTCGCACTGATTATGAAAGTGACGCCTATATGAAATTGATCGAAAGAGTTTCGGACTTGAGCGAGAAGTTTTATGATATCGAAGAAGTGAATTATGAAGCTGAGGTCGAGAAAATCTTAGTTGGTTTAGGTTTCGAGCGTGAAGATTTTACACGACAAACATCCGAGTTTTCGGGTGGTTGGAGAATGCGAATCGAATTAGCCAAAATCCTTTTACAAAAACCAGATTTGATTTTATTGGATGAACCTACGAACCATATGGATATTGAAAGTATTCAATGGTTGGAAGATTTCTTGATTAATTCTGCTAAAGCAGTTGTGGTGATTTCGCACGATAGGGCTTTTGTCGATAACATTACCAATCGTACTATTGAAGTGACGATGGGTCGAATTTACGATTATAAAGCCAAATATTCTCATTATTTGGAATTGAGAAAAGACCGTCGTATGCACCAACAAAAAGCCTACGATGAACAACAACGAATGATTGCCGATAATAGAACTTTTATTGATCGTTTTAAAGGAACATTTTCTAAAACTGATGCAGTTCAATCTCGGGTTAAAATGCTGGAAAAGCTAGTCATTGTTCAGGTCGATGAAGTTGACACTTCGGCTTTGAAATTGAAATTTCCACCAGCTGCTCGTTCAGGACAATATCCTGTAATTGTTAAAGAAATGTCTAAATCTTACGGCGATCACGTGGTTTTCAAAGATGCTAATATTGTGATTGAAAGAGGACAAAAAGTGGCTTTCGTTGGAAAAAATGGAGAAGGAAAATCGACAATGATCAAAGCCATTATGAAAGAAATTGGAGTTGATTCCGGTTCGGTAGAAATTGGTCATAATGCACAAATTGGTTATTTTGCTCAAAATCAAGCTGCTTTATTAGATGAAAATGCAACCATTTTTGAAACCATAGATGATGTTGCGGTTGGTGATGTGCGTACCAAAATTAAAGATATTCTGGGAGCTTTTATGTTTCACGGAGACGATGTGACCAAAAAAGTAAAAGTGCTTTCGGGTGGCGAAAAAACACGTCTGGCGATGATAAAATTATTATTGGAACCAGTGAATTTATTGATTCTAGATGAGCCATCGAACCACTTGGATATGAAAACCAAAGACATCATCAAAGACGCATTACGTGATTTTGATGGAACTTTAATCTTGGTTTCGCACGATAGAGATTTCTTGGATGGATTGGCTACCAAAGTTTTCGAATTCGGACACAAGCGAGTGAAAGAACATTTTGAAGATATTTCAGGTTTCTTGGCAAACAAAAAGATGGAAAGTATGAGAGAGATTGAAAAATAAACTTTGTTGGATCTTAAAGTAAAAAAGGCTGTTTCATTTTGTTGAAACAGCCTTTCTTTATTATAAACGAATTCCTGGCGGAAGCAACTCTTTGTAAATAGGGTTCTTTTTGAAGAAAACTACAATTTTTGGCAGTATCGGAACTACTTTTAGTTTTCTTTCGATAGCAATTGCCATAATTTCTTTGAGAAAATTTGAAATAAAAACTTCGTCGTCAAAAGAATCGGGAACGTTAATTTTTGTTAGAAATATTTTTTTCTCCTGAAATGAATATTCAATGGTAACCAGACCTTTATCGGTTATAGTTTCGAATTGTCTGGCAAAAGTATTGTCTTTGATTTCAATAATGGCTTCGGTTTCCATACTATTTAATTTTTTTTATGAGCATTTTGGACAAAAAGTATTTTGGTCTAAAATTGATTTTGATTTCAAAGTAGTTTAAAAATATTTTTTTTACTCTGAATTAAAAAGAAGTTCGACAAAGGTATTGATTTGATTTTCAATATCAAATGATTATTGATAGTATAATGGTTTCAATTTCAAATAAATCAATTAATTTTATCCAAAAATAGAAATACAACTAAAACGCAATGATGCCTAAAATCCCTGTTTATTTTATGCCCGGTTTAGCGGCTAGTTCTTCAATTTTTGAACGTATTATTCTTAATGATGCCGTTTTTGAAATGGTGCTTCTTGAATGGGAAATCCCATTGGATAATGAAACCCTAGATAAATATGCCAAACGTATGACAAAAAAGATTCTGCATCCAAATCCGGTATTAATTGGAGTGTCTTTTGGTGGAATTTTGGTTCAAGAAATGGCAAAATTTATTGATGCTAGAAAAGTTATCATCATTTCGAGTGTCAAAACTAATTTAGAGTTTCCATTGAGAATGAAAGTGGCCAAAACGACCAAAGCCTACAAACTGATTCCAACAAATTTGCTTGCGAATGTCGAAAGTTTGACTCGGTTTTCTTTTGGGGAAAAAATAAATCAGCGACTCAAATTATACGAAAAATTCCTTAGAGTTCGTGACAAACGTTATTTAGATTGGGCTGTAGAGCAGATAGTTTTGTGGGAAAGAAACGTTGCAGATGAAAGTGTAGTTCATATTCATGGCAATGCAGATGATGTTTTTCCGATAAAAAATATTGAAAATTGTACGGTTGTTAAAGGAGGAACTCACGTAATGATCTTAACCAAATATAAGTGGTTGAATGAAAATTTACCTAAAATTATTTTGGAATAAAATTAAAAAAGGCGATTAGAGTTCGCTCCAATCGCCTTTTATCTTTCCTTTCTCCCTCAACTTTGGATTGCTTCGTTCCTCGCAATTACAGGTCGGGCTGAGGACTATATTTTCTTCATTTGATCCTTCATCATTTTTATTTGATCGGTCAGCATGTTTTGTTTGTCTAATTTTTTAGCTTCATTCAGTAAGTTTGTCGCTTCTAGTTTCCTTCTACGACTCATTGCTATTCCGGCAAGATTCAATTTGGCAACGGCCAAATCCATATCCATAGACAATCCCAACTCGATAGCTTTTTTGAAATATTTTTCAGATTGATTCAAATTCGTTTGCGAAAGCATAATTCCGTGCAAATAATTGAAATAGCCTTGTTGTTTTCTAACCAAAGCAGTTTCGGGATTTTTGATGTAAGCCAACCATTTTTTGGCGCCTTCGAAATCTTGTTTTCTCAATTTTAGAAAGGCTAATAAAATAAATTCATTTTTAAAGTAAAGAAAAATTGGAAATGCAGTCAATAATATAAGGAAGATTCCGTTACCAATATTAGATTCGGTAAATTGCCAAACCGCTGCAACTACTAGAAGTCCAGCGATAATAAGTTTGATATTCTTGTGAAACATAGTGTGTAAATTTATATCAGCAAAGATAGCAAAAGGAATTAAAAAAAAAATTATAAAACCACTTGCCAGAAATAAAAGTCTTTGTATATTTGCACTCGGTTTTA
>JAYVIK010000080.1:0-2064 GCA_043770265.1 Flavobacterium sp.
GCCATTTCGCAAATTAGCGCAAACAAGAACAACAGGTGCTGTTAATCAAGTAAATGTGCGTGACCTTGAAACGATGGATTCACGACAAGGAAGAGATGCAGCTTTGAACGGAAAAGTTTCAGGTTTGTTTGGTACCTTGAATACTTGGGGTCGTGGCGATGCCTTAATTGTGGTGGATGGTGTTCCTAGAGGTTCTAACTATGATTTTTCGCTTCGTGAAGTAGAGACGGTCACAGTTTTAAAAGATCCATTGACACGCGCAATGTATGGTGCTGCCGCTGATCAAGGTGTAATGATGTTCACGACCAGACGTGGTAAAGCCTACAAGAAAGAGCTGAATGTTCAGTTAGAATATGGTGTGGATAATCCTGTTGCTAACTCTATACCTAAATATATGAACGCTGGTGATTATATGGAAACGTATAATACTGTTTTTCCTAATGCGTATTCAGCACAAAAAATTCAGGATACCCGCGATGGAATAGATCCTGCATTAAATCCGGATGTTGATTTTTACAGTAAGAATTTTATTAAATCACAGACCAATACTAGGAACATTTTTGCAGATGCTTCTGGGGGCAATAATCAAGGTCAATACTATGTTAATGTAGGTTGGGTACATTCGAATGGCTGGTTGAATCTGGGGTCAGGAGACACCACAGACAAGTTCAATTTTCGAAGCAATATTGATTACAAATTGTCTGAAAATTTTAAAATGCGTTTGGATGCAGGAGCATTGTTTAATCTTAATCAAACACCAAATGTTACAGATTATTGGCAACAAGCCTCTAAGATACTCCCCAATTCGTACCCATTAACTTGGGATCCAAATCTAATTACCGATCCTATTCGACGTGCAGAAACTTTAAAAAATACTGAATTAGTAGACGGAATGTTACTTGGTGGAAGCAAAACCTTTTCTCGTAATCTTTATGGAGACTTTTTGAGAAATGGAGACCGTGAATATACCGAAAGAAATATTCAGGTAAATCTTGGTGCGGACTGGGATTTAAAATCAGTATTACCGGGATTAAAGGCAGCAGGACAATTTTCTGTAGATGCCTATAATACCGTGGTACGTTCGCAAACAAGTAAATACAGAGTGTATGATCCCGCTGTTTTGCTTGCGCCACCAACAATTCCATACGATACTGGAATTGTAGGCGAAGATGTATTTGCCTCTAATTTTGCTGTAAGAGAAAATCAAATGGTATTTGAACGTCGTATCGGTACGTTTGGAAATTTGACCTACGATAGAAAATTTGGTCAAACAGAAGTTTCTTTGATGGCAGTTGCCTACGGTAATAGATTTTCTTATAATACTGGGAAAGAGGCTACTTCTACTGCTATTAATACCGGAGAAGCGCAAGACATCACTGCCCTTACTTATGGTTTGAATGGCAATATCGTGCACAAGAAAAAATATTTAATCGATTTTTCTTATGCTGCGGTCGGTACACAGAAGCTTGCTCCGGGTGATAAGTATGCATTAAATACCTCTATCGGACTAGGTTGGATTTTAACTCAGGAGAATTTTATGAAAGATTCAAAAGTATTTGACTTCCTGAAATTGAAAGCTACGGCGGGTATTTTGAACAATGACAATTGGAGTGATAATTTCCTTTATTCTACAGCCTTTTCAAGAGATGGTAGCTATACTTTCAATAACAACGTATTTTCAAATAATGAAGTGAATTACACTACTAGAGGAAGTGATATAGGTTGGCAAAAGCGGGAAGAAATTTCAGTGGGATTTGATGCAGCAATGTTTAGCAAAAAACTGTGGTTTGAAGGAAATGTTTTTCAAACACGCGAATATGACTTGGTTACTGAATTGAAAAATACCTTACCGTTGGTTTTAGGAACTCAAACCACAAAATTTTGGAGCAACTTCAACGCTGATCGAATCAGAGGCTTTGAATTTGGCTTGAAATATGAAACCGTTTTTAGTAAAAATTCGTCTCTAACTCTTGGATCTACTTTTATTGCTGTTAAACGTGAGCAAACCAAAATTGATGAGCCAATATATCAGAACGGGTATCAACAACGTCAAGGTACTGATCC
>JAYVIK010000081.1:0-2063 GCA_043770265.1 Flavobacterium sp.
TATTTTATAGGAATCATCTTCGGAAAAATTACAGCTGATACTGTTTTTTACGGTCTTGCTATAGTCAATTATGAATTGATAAAGAAAAAGCAGTAAATAGGTTGATCTTTTCATTTTGATGAATCCAAAATAAACAACAACTTTTCAAAAATATTTCCCAATTTGAATTTATAAAACCATCCAAAGCCTTATTTTTGCGCTATGGCAAAGAAAAATACAGACAAGATCGTTTTTGATCATATAAAAGTCCTTGATGCAGGTGCAAAAGGCGTTTCGGTGGCAAAAGCTCCAGATGGAAAAGTAATTTTTATTCCTAATGTAGTTCCAGGAGATGTGGTCGATGTGCAAACTTTCAAAAAGCGCAAGGCTTATTATGAAGGAAAAGCCGTGAAATTTCACGAATTTTCAGAACACAGAATCGAACCCATTTGCGAACATTTTGGGGTTTGTGGCGGTTGCAAATGGCAGAATATGAACTACAGCCAGCAATTGTACTACAAACAAAATGAGGTCTTCAACCACCTACAACGCATTGGAAAAATAGAACTTCCTGAATTTGAACCGATTTTAGGTTCTGAAAAACAATTTTTCTACAGAAACAAAATGGAGTTTTCGTTTTCGAACAGTCGTTGGCTGACCGAAAAAGAAATTGATAGTACCGAAGACTTAGGTAACCGTAATGCGTTAGGTTTCCATATTCCGAAAATGTGGGACAAGATTTTGGACATCAACAAATGTCATTTACAAGAAGATCCTTCCAATGCAATTAGAAATGAAGTTCGGGCTTTCGCCAATGAAAATAACCTTACTTTTTTTAATCCGAGAAATCACGAAGGTTTGCTCAGAACCTTGATGATGCGTACGGCTTCGACTGGAGAAATTATGGTTTTATTTCAGTTTTTCGAAAATGACAAAGAGAATAGAGAGTTACTTCTCGACCATATTTACGAAAAATTCCCTCAGATTACTTCTCTTCAATATGTGGTCAATAATAAAGCAAACGACACTTTATACGACCAAAATATTAAATTATACAAAGGAAGAAATTACATTTTGGAAGAAATGGAAGGTTTGAAATTTAGCATTAATGCCAAATCTTTTTACCAAACCAATTCCGACCAAGCATTCGAATTGTATAAAATCACCAGAGATTTTGCTGGACTTACTGGCAACGAAATTGTGTATGATTTGTACACCGGAACTGGAACAATTGCGCAATTCGTATCGAAAAATGCCAAAAAAGTAATTGGAGTAGAAAGCATTCCCGAAGCAATTATTGATGCCAAAGCCAACGCTGAACGCAACAATATTAGCAATTGCGAGTTTTATGTAGGCGATATGAAAGTGGTTTTCAACGAAAGTTTCATCGCACAACACGGCAAACCTGATGTTATTATCACGGATCCTCCACGAGACGGAATGCACAAAGATGTGATTGAACAAATTATGAAAATCGAACCTTCAAAAATTGTTTATGTTAGTTGCAACTCGGCGACACAAGCTAGAGATTTGGCTTTGATGGACGAAAAATACAAAGTGACACGAGTTCGACCCGTGGATATGTTTCCGCAAACGCATCACGTAGAAAATGTTGTACTTTTGGAGAGGAAAAATTAGTATTCAGTATTCAGATATTTAGTGAGCAGTTGTTGAAATTGATTTTTGCCATTGATATTGCCATTGCCATTGATTTTTAAACTTATGAAAAAAATATTTTCGCTTTTACTGCTTGTGATTGTCACTTCTTCTAGTTGTGAGAAAGATGATATTTGCGATGCCAATACACCGACAACACCCCGCTTGGTTATTGAATTTTATAACATTACCACTCCTTCTGTTTTAAAAAATGTTACTAATTTAAAGGTCATTGGAGACGGAAAGACAGAAGGCATTGTATTTAATTCAAGTGCTACCGATGATAGTAAATATTTAACCAATGGGAGTAGCATTTCAATTCCATTAAAAACAGATGCAAATTCTACAAAATATAGTTTTATTCTGAATTCAGGCAATTCAAACCCTGAATTGATAGACAAAGATGAAGTCACTTTTAATTACACTCG
>JAYVIK010000082.1:0-2061 GCA_043770265.1 Flavobacterium sp.
CATAACGAATTCTAGCGACTGCCCTTGTAAAAGGAGTGGGATGTAAATTAAAATTATGACTAAAAATATTTTTTTCATTTCAAGCGTTTTTGCAAACTATAAAATTGTTGGTTTTTATAATTTTAAATTACCAAGAATCAGTTCTAAATGGTGACGCAGGTAAACCCTCTGAATTGTACAATTTTTCACCTTCTGGATTGTCTGCCCAAGCATATCTAACTGCAATAGGATTTGGAATTGCTGCACTCCAAACTGTGATTTTGCCGTTTTCGATTTTGGCTTCAGCCCAAACAAATTTTTTGTCTTCGCCTGCTATTGCAAAATTAGTGTGCGGTCCTTCTCCTTTGAATTGCATTTCACTTCCAAAAGTTGAAAAAGACAGCGTAATTTTATTATTGTCGATTTGCATTGATTCGAATTTAGGACCGTAGCAAACTACTTTTGAGTCGCCATAAACCAGATTTTGAGCAATAAGTGCCATACGTTTTCCAACGGGTTCTTTTTGATGAGGACGAATGTCATTCCATTGTCCAACATCTATAGTAGTTGCCATTCCAGTATAAGGAACAGACAATGTTTGCAACTGCGTTTCCCTCAATAAAGCCCAATTACTTTCCGACGGAAGATCTTTAATTGCCATATAATTGGGTAATTGAACATATAAAAACGGCATATTCGGGTTGTTAAAAACTCCTCTCAATTCTGTAATAAGTGCTGGTAGAAGTTGCCCATATTCCTTTGGTTCTCCTGAATTTCCTTCGCCTTGATACCAAATGGCTCCTTTGACAGCATACTTTTTTAAAGGTTGAATCATCGAATTGTGTAAAGAAGTTGGTTTCCATCTTAAATTTACTGCGTTTGGTAGGGAATTTATTTTATATCCTATTTTAAATTTCCAAGTTCCTGCCAAATCAATAATTTCCTCATTGCCTAGAAGTTCATAGTGCAATCCCTTAACAAAACCGCCATTTCCTCGTTTTTTTACTATTCGTATTGTTATAGTATTTTTGCCTTCTACAATTGTGTTGGCTGGAATTATATATTTTCTTGATGACCATTCATCTTTTGTAAATCCCACAAATTTCCCATTTACATAGGTAGAATCGGCACCCATAATGACCCCTAGTTGTAGGGTAGTTTCAGTAGAGGCCATTTTCTTTGAAACTTCGATTTCTTTTTTATACCAAACTACGCCGCTCACTTTATCTAGTGGTGTTCCATTCCAAAAACTGGGTACTTTAGCTTCTTGCCAATCTTGAGTATTGGTTAAGTTAGAAGCCCAATTGCCTTTTGAAGCAATTCCTTCGTCACTCGTCATTTGTTTTGCATTCCAGTTTTTTTCTAGTTCGATATCTTTATTTTCGATACTTTTCACAAACTCAGGATTTTTTAAGTCTGCAATTTCATTGTAACTCGTCGGAAAAGGCTTCAAGGCTTCCTCGCTTAACCAAGCGTGGATTGGTGTGCCACCGTAACTAGAATTTATCATTCCAATTGGGATTTTGTATTTTGCATAGAGTTCCTTGGCAAAAAAATAAGCTGCCGCTGAAAATTTCATAACATTGGCAGGATTTGCTGCTGACCACGAACCTCCGCTCAAATCAGTTCTAGCAATATTGAATTCGTACTCTCTAGGAACTTCAAAGTTTCTTATAAATTTATTTTCAGAACTAGCGATTTCATTTTCGTATAACTCTTTTACTTGACCCACTGTCATCGCCATATTGGATTGACCAGAACAAAGCCAAACATCTCCGATTAAAATATCATTAATTTCGATGGTATTGCTCGCCGCAATCTTCATATTGTATGGTCCACCTGCTTTTAAAGTTGACAATTTTAATTCCCATTCTCCTTTATCATTAGCTTTGATTTTATACTTTTTATTTATAAAATCGATCGCAATTTTTTCGTTTGGAGCTGACCATCCCCAAATTTTGATTTTGGCATCCCGCTGTAAAATCATTCCATCGCTGATTAATTTAGGCAAGCGGACTTGGCAAAATGAGGCAGTTGTAGTCAAAAAACAAACTGCAAGAATTAAATATATTTTTAGTATTT
>JAYVIK010000083.1:0-16027 GCA_043770265.1 Flavobacterium sp.
CCATTAAACAAAAAGAGCCTTTATAAATTTTAAAAAGTGTTCACAGTCATCTCTACAGTATTTACTCCAGAAGATAAACGAATTGAATCAAAAGATAAATCCACTTTTTGACCATTTAATAGTATGACATCATTGGAAGTATAATCAAGATAAAGATTAGCAGCAACATTGGCTGGAATTTCAAAACTAAAGATTTGCTTCAATTTACCTTTCTTGACATAAGAGGCTTTTACAATTCCTTTCAACAATGGTACTTCAATAGCACTAGAATCCAATTTTCCCATTTGAGGTTTTATCGAAATTATTGAACCACCTGGAATTTGTGGCTGAATGCCCCACATATTCCTTGGGATAATATTGGCCGGAGCCGCTCCCCAAGCATGATTCCAATCTAAATTGGGTTTGTATTTCATATCCCAAGCTTCGAGTGTTACAGTGGAACCCAGTTTGAGCATGTTAATCCAACTTCTATCGTGAGTTGCTGTCATCAATTCTATAGCATAATCAGCTTGACCAGCATTAAACAATCCTTGCAATAAATACTGAGAACCATAAACACTACAAGCCATTCCGCGTGATTTTATAAAATCAACAACTGTTTTTTGATGTGCTTTTGGAACAATATTAAAAGCCAAAGCCATCATATTGGCATGCAATGAGGCATGAGAGGTCCCTTCGCCATCGGTGTACACTCCTTTTTGAGCATCGAATAGTTTAGTATTGATGGCTTTTTTTGATTTTCTTGCCAAATCTAAAAAAACTGATTCATCTTCAACTCTATTGAGTACTCGAGCAAACTCGGCCATGATTTCCATGTTCTTGTAGAAGAAACAATTTACCACAGTATTAAAGGGCATAAATACATAGCCATCGCGTTCTCCTTGTCCCGTAGAAAGTTTCCCAGCGGTATTTTTTTGTGCTGGCGGCCAATCGACTATATCTTTCAATTTTGCTTCTGGATCAGCAAAACCAAGTTTTTTCATAAACTCAGGGGACACATTTGTTGAACTAATCAAACCGTCTTCACGAGCAAGCTCCATTAGTGTTTTATGTTTTAAAGCTTCATAGTGTTTGGCAATCAATTTTGTGCTGCCGGTATATTTATAATCTTCATAAAACAAAAGCGCCATGTGCTGCTGCCACTCTGTAGGCCAGGTTGGATGTTGCATAAAATATTCAATTGTATTTTGAGCAACGGTATACTCGCGATCTACTCCATAGTGACTCAACTGATTGATATATGCATCGGCTTCGTATGGGATTCTCTCCCTATCGCCATCGACATAAAGTCCTGTAAATAAAGTTGCTTTAATGGAATATTTACATAAATCCCAAACTTTATTTAAGTTATCATTTGAACTTGTAAAACTACTTTGATTTTCTTCAAAAAGCGTATGGTAAACTATTTGATTAATATCTTTCTCCGTTAATTTTTCAGTTGCATTTTCAATTTCGCAATACCTAAAAGGCATAATTACCGGAATCGAAGCAGGTAAAATAACTGCTGCGCTACCTGTATTTCTTTTGTCAGGGACTAATTGAATAAGATATGTAAACTTTCCTTTCTTGACATCTAAATTTACTTCTTGATAGCGAATGGTGCCTGTTGGTTTCCTATTGATAGCTCCATTTTCTAATTGCTCTCCAAGACGAATGATAAGTTTGGAATCTGCTTTAGATTCGTAGGTCAACTCAACTGTACCAAAAGCGTGCTTCCCAAAATCTACAAAATAAACATTGCCGTTTTTGGTCAACACTTGAGGTTTTATAATACTCTTTTGCAATTGATTTTGAATGTTGGT
Organism: Flavobacterium sp.; assembly: GCA_043770265.1. GTDB lineage: Bacteria > Bacteroidota > Bacteroidia > Flavobacteriales > Flavobacteriaceae > Flavobacterium. The sequence goes on from JAYVIK010000083.1 coordinate 1,803, forward strand.
ATTTTGCTCTTTTTCGGCAATTTGAAACATTTGTGCGCTCGAATATTCCCCAGTACGATTTAATGCGTCCCATATTCGTACTTTCCAAAAATACTTCAGATTCGATTTTAGCTCGTTACCGCGAAAAATTATGTTGGCAGAGACTTTGTCTTTTACTTGTTGACTGTTCCACACATCCCCGACATTATTATTTAGACTTTCGATAGTGGAAGCCACTAAAATTTGATAGGAACTTTGGCTTATAGCTTGAGACGGTACAATCCAACTAAAAACAGGTTTGTTGTCTTTTAATACTACTTCTTCTGGTTTTCTAAAGAAATCAACGGTAAGACCATAAGCAGGTTTTTCCTTTGAATCTTTTCGTTGGTCAATCAACGCATCACATTTAGACCTTAAATTTAAAAGCACGGTCTGGTGTTTTTTATTTTTGGCCAAATTGTTTTTTTCAAATGGATCTTTACTTAGATTATAAAGTTCTTCTAAAGATTTGTCATTGACATATCTAAAATATTTCCAATCTTTTGTTCGCACTCCTTCACTTGGCGGAATATTTTTGAATTCCCACAAATGTTCTATCAATACAGTATCTCTTTGAATACTAGCACTTTTTGATTGCACTAATGAAACCAAACTTTTACCGTGCCAACTTACTGGACTTTTTGCACCAGCAAAATCAATGATGGTTGGTGCTATATCCACATTTAGCGCCATTTCGCTTATCTCTTTGTGCTCTTTTACTCTTGGATCATAGATAACAAGTGGAACGCGTATTGAAGTATCATACATCAACCATTTATCTGCAATTTGCCTTTCACCAAGAAAATAGCCATTGTCCGCCAATAGAATTATTATGGTGTTGTCGGCAATTCCTTTTTCTTCTAATTGTTTTCTGATTTTGGTAATTTCCATATCGACACCAGCAATCATTCGGTAATAGCCTTTTACCATTTGTTGGTATTTTTCTGGCGAATCGAATCGCCAAGTCCAACGCACGCGGTTAAAACCATCTTGTACGGATTTTGGTAATTGATTAAAATAGGACTTATCACCCATTATTGGATTGGGAATCGTCGTATTTTCAAGCACAAAATCGGTTTCGGCATCCCAAAAATATTGCTCTTTTGCATTGTCGTGTGCGTGTGGAGCACTAAAGCTTAACTGCAAACAAAATGGTGTATCAGCAGAAACATTTTTGATATAATCGATGCCTTTTTGTCCAGTGTATCGGGTTAAATGAACGGTTTCTTGCCCTATTTTTTTGTAATAATACCCACGTCTATCTGGGTAAGCCGCTTCGCGATCATAATTTTCATATTGATCATACAAATTGCTGATTCCTTTATATTTTACTCCAAATTTTCCAAAAAAAGCGGTTTGATATCCCGATTTCTTTAACACATTTGGGAAACAATTTTTCATAAAATCTTCCTTAATATCTTCTGATTCAAAAGTATAACGATGTGTTCGTTCGTATAAACCACTAACAATAGTTGCTCTACTAGCAGAACAAATAGGCGTAGTTGCAAATGCATTGTTAAAAACGGTACCCGAATGGGCCAATTTATCCATTTCCGGGGTATATGCCAACTTGTTTCCCGAATATCCTGTAGCATCCCATCGATGATCATCGGTTAGAATAAAAATGATGTTGGGACGTTTTTGCGTTTTAATTTTAGGATTTGCATCCTGTGCAAAAGTTGGTATTGAAAAAGTAAAACAAAGAATAAAAAACAGCGAACTTAAATTGGAGCTAGACATTGTGTTTTTAATTATTATTTATGAGTAAAATTAGAAAAACTAAATCAAATGTAATTTTATTTTAAAAAATCCCTTAGACACAGTATATATGAAGTACTGTAACTAAGGGAAAACTACTAACTAAAAATATTTACAATTCTATTCGGGAACAGATTTAAAATCTTCCTTTTTAATATAATCTCCAAAACAAATTTTCTTTAACGCCTAAAACACAACTTGCAGTTATCATGAGGCTGTCCGAAAAGTAATTTTCGGGCATCCTTAGTTTTAAATTATTTTGAGACCAATAAAATTTAATTTGTCAATTCGATTTCGATAAGCCTAAACTTATTGCAATCTTCAGATAATAACAAAATAAGTACATTGTCAAACAATACCTATCCTGTACTATCCTGAAAAAAAATGTTGCTATTTTTATAATTAAGTAATAACCTTTGTATGATGTCGAGTTCTAAAATTGGGTAAAACAAAGTAACTGATTGATTTTAAACTACTATTAACAAGATTACTTCATTTGACTTTACTACATTTAAACTTTCGACTTGCTTATTAATTAACACTGTACTATTGTTTTGATAAAATTATCAATGATGTATTTTTTATATTGGATAATAAACTCTATTCACAAAAGACATTGTATAGGCTCTAATAAGATGTATCGATTGCAAAAGCGCCTGTACAGGCAATTTCCAATGGTCGAAAAGACGAAGCAGTCTTTGGCAAAAAGAAAATTGAAGCGGAGTTTAGAGGAATTAAACTTAAAGATATTAAAGCGAATTCCTGTCTATAAAATCAAAAGGAACTTTGATTTTTCCTTGCTCACCATTTAGAATAAAATCAGATACTTGCTGGCCCATAAATTTAAAATCGGTAGAAATGACCGTAATTCCAAGAAGTTCTTTTAATGGTGTATCATTATAAGAAATAACCCCCACGTCAGAACCTAAAATTATTTCATCGTCACGAATTTGTTTTAATAAATTTATCAAATCAGTTTCCGCTACTGTAATAAATAAGTCTCCTTTCCTTATTACCATTTCTTCATAAACCTCCTCCATAATTTCGAAATCAAGGGAATGCTCCACGCAAAATTTCTTAAAACCAAATAAAATCCTTCTTGGGTATGGATAAACAGACTTTTCTGGATAAACTAAAACTACTTTTTTATATTTAATTATTTTTTCTAACCCTTTTTTTAAGGCATCATAAATATCATTTTCAAAATCTTGATACACTTGACGTGGTTGCCCATTACTTACTAACTTCGAATTATCTACAATTATAAGTTTTTCAACTGGTATTTCATTAACTGCTTTTACCACAGCATCGGTATAGCTAATGTGTTTTAAATCTTCATTTTTAAAATGGGGCATTATCACATAATAATCATAATTGGATTTGTTCTTCTCTAAAATACTTAAAAACAAAGTTTCGTCACAATGATAAATTTGTAAATCGACAATCGCATTTGATCCAATAGAATCAACAAATGAGCTGTATGTCATCATCTTATAAGAACTCAATTTATTAACCATAAACAACACGTTTACCTTTGTAGTTAGTCTTGTTGTTGCTATATAATATCCTTTGCCTCGAATTGAAGCAACAATATTTCGTTGCTTTAGAATATTATAAGCTCTCTCTACAGTATCTCTTGACAAATAATATTCCTCACTAAGAACATTAATCGAAGGTATTTTTTGATCTATTTTAAGATTACCAACAGCAATATTGTGGATTATAGAATCAACAATCTGCCTGTATTTAGGAATTCTGGATTCTTCATCAATTTTAATAAATTGAAACATTTTCATACGATTCGTATTTAGAATAATCATTTTACAATATTTCGTAAAGAAAATGATTATTTAGAAAAAATAATCCTAAAAAAGTGTTATATTATACTATTTACTATTTCTCGTAAAATTACAACAAAATCTATTACTTTTCTTGGCTTTATTCCTCTAAACAGCTGGAAAAATAAAATCAAATTGCAATAGCTTTTCCAACTGACCAATCCTTTCAAAATGAGCATCTAAATAAATCTAAATTTGGAATAATTTAGCTAAAATCATATATATACAGGACAGTACAGGATAATAGGTGTGTTATAAAACTTTAATATTGTTGAACTCTAACAAAAAGAATACCTTATAGAACTATAATAAAGAATTAAAAAAATCATATAATGAAAATTGGACTGTTTATTCCCTGTTACGTAGATCAATTTTATCCACAAGTAGCCATTGCCTCCTATGAATTATTACAAAAACTGGGTTGTGATGTGCGTTTTCCTATGCGACAAACCTGTTGTGGTCAACCAATGGCTAACAGTGGCTACGAACATTTGACAAAAGGTTGCAATACTAATTTTGTTACCAATTTTTCAGAGTTTGATTATGTGGTTTGCCCCTCAGGAAGCTGCACGCTACATATAAAACAGCATTTACACGATGAAAATTCCGAACCGTTAGCAGCAAAAATTCGAAACAATGTATATGAATTGATTGAGTTTATTACGGATATTTTAAAAGTTGAAACTATCGATGGAAACTTCCCATATAAAGTAGGTTTACATCAAAGTTGCCACGGTCAACGCGGTTTGAAACTTTCGCAAATGAGCGAACTTAATGCCCCATTTTTTTCTAAACCAGAACAATTACTTAGTGGAATAAAAGGAATAGAAATAGCTTCTTTGAAACGAAAAGACGAATGTTGTGGTTTTGGAGGTACTTTTTGTGTGAGCGAAGAAGCAATTTCTGTAAAAATGGGAATCGATCGTATAAAAGACCATGAAAATCAAGGAGTTGAATACATCACTGGATTCGATATGTCGTGTTTAATGCATCTGGAAGGAATTTTACAAAGAGAAAATAGTCCTATAAAAATCATACATATTGCCGAAATATTAAATGCTCCAAAATGAAAACTACTTTAACACATAGCCAAGCTGCAAGCCAATTCAACAAAGATGTCGATCGCGTCGATTGGCACGACGAAACCCTTTGGTTTGTTCGAGAAAAAAGAGACAAAGCAACGCACCAAATCTCAGATTGGGAGTTACTTCGTGAGACGGCTTCAAGAATAAAGAATAACGTATTATCAAATGCATATAATTATTTACTGGAATTTGAATCCAATGCTCTAAAAAATGGCATCCATATTCACTGGGCAGCAGATAGCGAAGAACACAATAAAATTGTTTATTCCATTATCGAAAAACACGGTGTCAAACAAATGGTCAAGTCCAAATCGATGCTTACCGAAGAATGCCATTTGAATGATTATTTGTCGGAAAAGGGAATTGAAGTAATCGATACCGACTTAGGAGAACGAATTGTACAATTAAGAAACGAAGCGCCAAGCCACATAGTTTTACCTGCGATTCATCTCAAAAAAGAAGATGTAAGCAACACATTTAACGAGCATCTGGGAACCGAAAAAGGAAATAATGACCCTAAATATTTGACTGAGGCGGCACGATTGCATTTGAGAGATAAATTTTTGACTCGAAAAGTAGCACTTACTGGAGTTAATTTTGCAATTGCCGAAACGGGTGAAATCGTGGTTTGTACAAATGAAGGAAATGCAGATATGGGCGTGCACCTCGCCGATGTACATATTGCTTCTATGGGTTTTGAAAAAATTATTCCTCAACGAAAACACTTAGGAGTTTTCTTGAGATTATTAGCCAGAAGTGCAACCGGACAACCCATCACCACTTTTTCGAGCCATTACAAAAAGCCAAGAAACGATCAAGAAATGCATATCGTTATAGTAGATAATGGCAGATCTACCCAATTAGGACGACCTGATTTTAGAAATTCATTAAAATGTATTCGTTGTGCTGCCTGTTTGAACACTTGTCCTGTGTACAGACGAAGTGGCGGACACAGTTATCACACCGCTATTGCTGGACCAATTGGTTCAATATTAGCTCCGAATCTCGATATGAGCAAGAATGCCGATTTGCCTTTTGCTAGTACACTTTGCGGTTCCTGTTCTAATGTTTGTCCCGTAAAAATTGATATTCACGACCAATTGTACAAATGGCGTCAAGTATTGGTAAAAGCAGGCTATACTCCAACAGTAAAAACTATCGCGATGCAAGGAATGGCTACAGTTTTGGCTAATCCTGTTGTATTTGATTTTGCTGGAAAAGCAGGAAGATTCGTGATGAAAAAAGCCCCTTTTATGATAAACAACAGCCTAAATCCTTGGTACAAACAAAGAGAAATGCCTGCGCCTCCAGAGGAATCATTTAGAGAATGGTACAAGAAAAACGGAAAAGAATTTAAAGATAAAGACAATGAGTAGCAGAAACAGTGTTTTAGAAAAAATAAAACAAAATCAACCTTCTACCGATAACGAATTGCCTAATCTTACTTTTTTAGGATTGGATACCTTGGACTTACTCGAAACCTATAAAACAGTTTTGAAAAGCATAGGAGGCGATTTTGTCGAAGTTCAGAATTATGAGAATATAATTGACTTTGTAAATAAAAATTATGATACTCAAAAACAAATCATTACTACCCTACCCGAATTGAACGAAATTGGAGCAGTAGATTGGTTTAATAAAGATCCGCATACATTAGAAAATGTTGAATTAACTATAGTGAAAGCTCATTTTGGCGTTGCCGAAAATTCCTCACTTTGGGTTACTGACGACGTTTTAGGACAAAGTGTTGCTGTTTTTATACCTCAATATTTGGCTATTATTGTCAATAAAAAAGATATTGTAGCCACAATGCATCAAGCTTATGAACGAATTGGAAACCAAGAATACGGTTTTGGCACTTTCATAGCTGGACCATCAAAAACAGCTGATATTGAACAATCTTTAGTATTGGGCGCCCACGGAGCAAGAGGATTGATGGTGTTTTTGATGGACTAAATTTTCATTAAAAACTGTTCTCGATACATTTTTTGTTCCGTTCCGATAGCTATCGGGATACTGCACAAAAAACACTCGAACTGACGGCTGTGATAATTATACCCAACGGGTTAGAAAATATTAATATTAAACGGTATAGAAAGTTTTGAAAAAAAAATTAAGACTCTTTAAATCAGAATACTTTATTTCTATGGGTCATTGGATAATAAGTATAAATACTTGGTAAAGTATTCTTTTAAAAGATCGAGACTTATCAAAACAAATTTAATTAATCAGCTTCAATACGATTAGCAATTTAAAAATAAACAGATTAGATTTATAAATAATCTTTCTATTACAGTACAGTACAGGATACATAACTTTTAATAAAAATATATTTTCGCTTTTAATAACTATATACAACATTTCAAATATGGAAATTACAACAAATTTTAAATACGTAGATTATCTTTGGGACACTGAAAAAGTAGCGGCAATTGGTGACGATCAAGTCGCTTTATTCTTGTATCGCTCGAATATTTTAGGTGCCGACCTTAGAATTACCAATTATGGTGGAGGAAATACAAGTTGTAAAACAATAGAACTTGACCCACTGACAAATGAAAAAGTAGAAGTAATGTGGGTCAAAGGATCTGGTGGCGACATCGGAACCTTGACTAGAGCCGGAATCGCTGGTTTATACACTGAAAGATTACGAAATCTGAAAAATGTCTATGGAGGAATGAGTGATGAAGACCGAATGGTAGGCCTTTTTGACCATTGTATTTATGATTTAGACAGTAAAGCACCTTCAATAGATACTCCTCTTCACGGTTTGCTCCCTTTTGCACACATCGACCATTTGCATCCAGATGCTTTAATTGCAGTGGCAGCAGCAGAAAATAGCGAAAAAGTGACCAAAGAAATTTGGGGTGACACTATGGGATGGGTACCTTGGCAACGTCCCGGCTTTGATTTAGGCTTACAATTAGAGAAATGTTTAGCTAATAATCCTGGTATAAGAGGAATTGTATTGGGAAGTCACGGGCTTTTTACTTGGGGAGATACCTCTTACGAATGTTATATGAACAGTCTTGAAGTTATCGAAAGAGCTTCGGAATATATTGAACAAAAAATTGCCGAAAAAGGAAGCGTTTTTGGTGGACAAATAGTAGAAAGCCTTCCTAAAGAAGAACGTTTGGAAAAAGCGACACAACTAATGCCTTTATTAAGAGGTTTATGCTCTTCCGAAAAAAGAATGATTGGTCACTTCTGTGACAGCGATGTTGTCTTAGAATTTATCAACAGTAAGGATTTAGAAAGATTGGCTCCAATGGGAACTTCTTGCCCAGACCATTTCTTGAGAACTAAAATTCAACCCTTAGTACTTAGTTTATCAACTAGTGAAGACCTATCGGATAAGACTGCAATTTTAGAAAAATTAAATCCCGCTTTTGAAGCGTATAGAAAAGAATACGAAAACTATTATAACACTTGCAAGAAACATAACAGTCCTGCAATGCGTGACCCTAACCCTGTAATTATTATATACCCAGGAGTGGGAATGTTTAGTTTTTCAAAAGATAAACAAACCACAAGAGTTGCCAATGAATTTTATGTAAATGCCATCAATGTGATGAGAGGCGCAGAAGCTATAACTTCCTATACCTCTTTACCTAGACAGGAAGCATTCGATATTGAATATTGGTTATTGGAAGAAGCCAAACTTTCGCGTCAGCCAAAAGAAAAACCATTGTCACGCAAAATAGCCTTAATTACTGGCGCTGGCGGAGGAATTGGAAAAGCAATTGCAGATAAATTAGCCGAAGAAGGTGCTACTGTAGTTCTTACAGACATCAACGAGCAATCACTAATCGAAGCAAATGCAACTTACAAAAGAGATATTTCAACCTATGCTGTTTGTGATGTAACTAGTGTAGATTCAATAGAATCTGCATACAAAAAAGCGTGTTTAGAATTTGGAGGTGTCGATATTGTAGTACATAGTGCAGGATTAGCAATTTCAAAATCGATAGAAGATACAACAGACAAAGATTGGAATATTCTACATAGCATATTAGTTAAAGGTCAGTTTGATTTAGCGAAACAATTTACAGCTATCGCACGTAAACAAGGACTTGGTGGAGATTATATTGCAATCGCTAGTAAAAATGGTTTGGTAGCTGGTCCGAATAATGTGGCTTATGGAACTGCGAAAGCAGCTCAACAGCATATGGTACGATTACTAGCAGCCGAACTTGCTGGAGATAAAATACGAGTGAATACTGTAAATCCTGATGGTGTTATTGTAGGTAGTAAAATCTGGGAAGGTGCTTGGGCTGAAGGAAGAGCTAAAGCAAATGGAATTACCGTAGCAGAATTACCGGCATTTTATGCAAAAAGAAACTTACTAAATGAAATTATCACTCCAGATGATATCGCTAATGGTGTCTTTACACTCGTGGGTATTCTGGACAAATCTACTGGAAACATTATTAATGTCGATGGAGGAATGGCAAATGCCTTCGTAAGATAAAAAAAGTTGTAATTTAACTTAAAAATCTCCCTCAATAAATACGATTGGGGGAATTTTTTAAAAATAATATTTATGAAATTAACCGCAGACCACATTCAAGATTCAAACAAAAATAATCTTGATTCGCACAAAGAAAATTTTGATTTCTTGTCTCAAAAATTGACTAAAAACGGATATAATGTTGAATCCATTCTATCTAAATTAGCCGATTTTCAGGTAGCAATTCCTAGCTGGGCATTAGGCGCTGGAGGAACTCGTTTTGGTCGTTTTTCCTATTTTGGAGAACCATCAACTTTAGAACAAAAACTAGAAGATGTAGGTTTAATCCACTCGCTTACTCAAACAGCTGGTGCAGTTTCGCTCCATATTCCTTGGGATGTGCCACAAGATTATGCCGCGATAAAAGAATTGGCTAGTTCAATGGACATCCAATTTGATGCAGTGAATTCTAACACTTTTCAGGATCAAAAAAACGCCAAAGAAAGTTATAAATATGGTTCTTTGAGTAATACAAGTCAGGCAGTAAGAGAACAAGCTATTGCACATAATTTGGATGTAATCAATATTGGAAACAAATTGGGGTCAAAAAGTTTGACGGTTTGGTTGGCCGATGGTTCTTGCTTTCCTGGTCAAAATAATTTTCAAACAGCACTTCAAAATACACAAGATAGCTTAAAGGATATTTATAAAGGTTTACCAAATGATTGGAAAATGCTGATTGAATACAAACCTTTCGAACCTAATTTTTACAGTACAGTTATCCAAGATTGGGGAACATCCTATATGTTGGCAAAAGAATGTGGCGAAAAAGCCTTTTCATTGGTCGATTTAGGACATCATTTACCTAACAGTAATATTGAACAAATCGTTTCTATCTTAATGCTAAAAGGTAAATTGGGAGGTTTCCATTTTAACGATAGTAAATATGGTGATGATGATTTAACAGCCGGAAGTATCAAACCTTATTCCCTTTTCTTGATTTTCAATGAATTGGTTTACGGAATGCAAAATAATCCACAGAATCCTGACTTAGCTTGGATGATTGATGCCAGTCACAATGTTAAAGACCCTTTAGAGGATTTAATTCAATCCTTGGAAGCCATTCAGGAGGCTTATGCAAAAGCAATGTTAGTAGATCAGGCCTTGTTAAAAGCGGCGCAAATTGACAATGATGTGGTGAAATGCCAAGAGATTTTACAAAATGCTTTTAGAACAGATGTTCGACCATTGCTGGAAAAAGCAAGATTAAATCGAGGCGGTTGTATAAGTCCAATAAATGCGTATCGCTCTTTGGATATTAGAAATCAATTGATCTTGGAAAGAGGCAAAAACTCAGTAGCAACAGGTCTTTAAGCACATTTTGATGGAAAAAGTTACAGCCGTATTTGATATTGGAAAGACCAATAAAAAATTCTTTCTTTTTGATTCCAATTTCAAGGAAGTGTATCGCGAATACACCAGTTTTGACGAAATGAAAGACGAAGATGGTTATCCGTCAGAAAACCTTGTAGCTTTACAAAAGTGGCTAAAAGAACTCTTTAACAGAATTTTGGATGCCCAAATTTTTGAAATAAAAGCTATTAATTTTTCAACTTATGGTGCTAGTTTTGTCCATATTGATGAAAACGGTGAAATCTTAACACCCCTTTACAATTATACGAAGCCTATGGATGAAGCCTTAATCGCTTCGTTCTATGAAAAGTATGGTCCTGAAATTGATTTTTCTATCAAAACTGGATCTACAAATTCGGGAATGTTGAATTCGGGAATGCAACTCTATTGGCTCAAACATACCAAGCCAGAAGTGTTCAAAAAGATAAAATATTCTTTGCATTTACCCCAATATCTTAGCTATATATTTACCGGAATTCCACTGAGCGAGTATACGAGTATTGGCTGTCATACTGCACTTTGGGATTATGAAAAAAAGGATTATCACAGTTGGGTTTACAAAGAAGAAATAAATAAAATCCTGCCTCCAATTGTTTCGACTGAAACGAGTATCAATATGAATTACAACGGCAAAAGAATAAAAATTGGCGTTGGAATCCACGATAGTTCTTCAGCATTATTACCCTACATTCGCAGCGTAAAAAAACCGTTTATATTAGTATCTACAGGCACTTGGAGTATTTCCTTGAATCCCTTTTCGAAAGAACTATTGTCGGAAACTGATATCGAAAAAGGATCTATTACCTATATGAGAATAAACGGAAAACCCGTGAAATCTTCCCGAATTTTTTTAGGAAATGCCTACAGGGTTAACGTTCAAAAGTTGGCAAAATACTTCAACGTTTCGGCAGATTACCACAAAACCGTTGCTTTTGATTATGATATTTTTTCTTCTATGGAAGAAGGTTTCAAACCCATTGAAGCTTTTCATACTTTTGATGATATTGAGAATGATGAAGCTACTGCTTTTGAGAATCTACCTTACACCTGCTTTGAATCGGCCTACCATCATTTAATGACCGAATTGGTTCAACTACAGGTAAAAAGTATCGAAATCGCAAAAGGTAAAATCGAAATAAAAAATCTATTTGTAGATGGAGGATTTAGTGATAATCAAGTGTATATTCACCTCCTTTCCCATTATTTAAGAGGAATGAAGTTGCGTACAACGAATTCGTCACTGGGTTCTGCTCTAGGTGCGGCCATTTCTATTTCGGATACAAAATTGAATTCAAAATTTCTGAAACTAAATTACTCGCTTAAAAAACACGTCCCCTTTATTCTTAAATAAGCCCTGTTCTAATCATTAACAATCAAATAATTAACCAACAAAAAACCAAAAATATGCAAGCACTACTCGGTATTCTTTTTCATTCAATCGGAGGTTTTTCCTCAGGAAGTTTTTATATGCCTTTCAAAAAAGTAAAAGATTGGGCTTGGGAAAGCTACTGGATTATAGGTGGCTTATTTTCTTGGCTTATCGTCCCTCCTATTGCAGCTTATTTAACAGTTCCAGGTTTTATGGACATTATTAAAGAGACCGCTTTTTCTGTTAAAGCTATCACTTATTCTATGGGATTAATTTGGGGAATTGGAGGATTGACTTATGGACTTGGCGTACGATTCCTTGGAATGTCTTTAGGTAATTCAATTGTTTTAGGATTTTGTTCCGCTTTTGGAGCATTAGTGCCTTCTATTTACTATAATATCTATCCCACCGAAGGTAAAGTTTCCTTTACCGATATGCTTTCGAATACAGGTGGCCAATTAGTGCTTTTAGGCGTTCTAGTATGCCTAATCGGGATTGCATTTTCTGGAAAAGCGGGAATGCTCAAAGAAGCTGATTTGTCTGAGGAACACAAACAAAATAGTGTAAAAGAATTTAGCTTAGTCAAAGGGCTTATTATAGCCATTATATCTGGTATTCTAAGTTCATTTTTCAATTTTGGAATTGAAGCAGGAAAATCTATGGCAGATGAAGCTGTAATACAAGGTTTTAACCCCCTATTTCAAAATAACGTTACTTATATTATTATTCTTTGGGGAGGGCTAACTACCAATTTTATTTGGTGTATGTTCCTCAATTTCAAGAACAAAACTTTTGGAGACTATACCAATACCAAAACTCCAATTGCAAAAAACATATCATTTGCTGCTTTAGCCGGTACTATGTGGTATTTGCAATTTTTCTTTTATGGAATGGGCGAAAGCAAACTAGGAAATGGAGCTAGTTCTTGGATTTTGCATATGGCAACCATTATATTAACAGCAAACTTTTGGGGATTTTACCTCAAAGAATGGTCTGGAGTATCCAAAAAAACATTCCGAACTTTCTTAATAGGTATCACTCTTATCCTGTTGTCAATAGTTTTAGTAGGAATAGGGAATTCTCTCTAGAATTAAATTGAGCAAACGAGCTTTAAATATCTAATAAAAAAACAAAATGTTCGTCGTATAATATATCAATAATACATTCTTATAGAAAGAGTACAAAGAGAAATATAAAACCCCGCTGGAAGAAAGATATCGCACTTTGTTCCAGCTGGAATAAACGCATATTTTTTTTGATTAATTTTACTCCAAGAAACTTTGGCCAACATTCCTTGAGTATACCCCAAAGCCTACTCAAAACCAAAGATAGTGTATGAAAATCAAAATAAGAGGTTGTGTATCTACCCGAAGGAAATACAATGCATTACCGGAAATAGCCCAAGCATCGAGGCCGTAAATCAATAACGCGACCAAGAAAATAAAAATCGATTTGTACCTCCCCCACTACAACGAGCTCAAACATTTCGAAGATCTAAATCATAATATTGATTGGATCGTAATGCAAGTCGTGTGCGAAATAGTTTTCCGGATACAAAAATCAAACAAATCCAGTTAAATCCAGTCCCTTTATAACGCATTGGTGTTTAAATTTGATTATTAATGTTGAATTAAGGATTGGAATTCTAATTATTGTGCCGTTAGGCACTAAATATTGGTAGAAATTTGATTCGAAATTTGTGAGCGTGACGTAGGTATACAACAAAAAGACAAATATTGCGTACGTACGGCACGCTAAATCTAATACAATTCCTGTTTTCTACCAATATTTAGTGCCTAACGGCGCATTTCAACCCTTGTTTTGCATTTTTATTAGTTTTTAATTATTTCAACCCGAAAAACATCGTTCTCACGAATACTCAGCTGATAATTAAAAACTTTATCTATACCAACTGTTATTACAAAATTATTATAAACAACTTCAAAAAAATCAATCTTCCTTTTCTTATTTGCATCCGATAAGGTGCTTCGTTTTGGAATATGATTCAACTGAAAACATTCTGTTTTCCAGACAATCCAAGCATTGCTCAAGATACTTCTCGAAGCGAATTACACTTTGCAAACGAGCAAAAAAGCATACTTATCAAATGATCTTTACTCTTAAAACGCTTTATACACCTATCTGAATCACACTTTTTAACTGAATCTTTTATTTTTTTATCATCAATTAAAGAAATCAGCTGTCCGAAAACAGATTTACTGGAAAAATAATTACTTTTACTCATCGTTATTTGAATTTTGCAACTCTAAATTACGATTTTAATTGAGAAGCCA
>JAYVIK010000084.1:0-5355 GCA_043770265.1 Flavobacterium sp.
AAGGCATAAAAAAAACCGCAAAGAATTAACAATTAAGTCTTTACGGTTTTACTAAGTACTCAGAGCGGGACTTGAACCCGCACGAACATTGCTGTTCACTGGATTTTAAGTCCAGCGTGTCTACCAATTTCACCATCCGAGCATTTTGCTATTTAAATGTTATATCTAATTTTTAGAAAAAATTAATTAAATACAACACCATCCGAGCATTTTACTTTTTGATTTAAAATCTAATTAACAATTCATTAAGATTTACAACCTACTAAGTGTATGGTTTTGAGCGAAAAACGGGGCTCGAACCCGCGACCTCGACCTTGGCAAGGTCGCGCTCTACCAACTGAGCTATTTTCGCATTTCAATATTTCAGGTATGCCAATACTATTTTTGTATTGCGAGTGCAAATGTAAGATATTAATTTAATGATACAAAGGTTTCGTGTAAAAAAAAACTAAAAATTGTATAAAATTTTGATTATTAAATACTTATATTCAATTTAAAAATATATTTTAATAATTTAATTAAAATGATAAACCACTTTAGTTTTTTCGTATCATTACTCTAATATATTTCTTAGATGATTAACTCACAAGACTTTCAAACCTTATACAAAAACTACAACGCTTTAGTTTATAACGTTGCACTACATTATTTGCAAAACATTGAGGATGCCGAAGAAATTACACAAGATGTATTTGTCCAATTGCACGAATCTTTATCAAAATTTAAAGAAAAATCGAGTCTCAAAACCTGGATTTATCGCATTACAATCAATAAATGTTTGGATTTTATTAAACATAAAAACAGTAAAAAACGATTTTTTGTTTTTGGAAAAAAGTCTCAAAATGAATTCGAAATTTTAAACACATCCAATTTTGAACATCCAGGGATTTTATTAGAAAATAAAGAAAACGCAGTCATTTTGTTTAAGGTCATCAACGAATTGAATGAAAATCAGAAAACGGCTTTTATACTTTCCAAAATCGATGGCTTGAGTAATCCTGAAGTTGCGGAAATTATGCAGATCAGCATTTCAGCAGTAGAATCGCTTGTTTTTAGAGCAAAATCAACTTTGAGAGAAAAACTTTTAAATAAATTTCAAGAATATCGCAAGAAAAAATAATTTAAACCGTCTAACTAATTATGAACCAGGAAAATTTTATTTACGAAATTTTGAGTAGCACCGACGGAATTACAAAAGTGGAACCGAATAATTTGCTATTTTCAAGAATTCAAAGATCAATAAATAACAAAAACAAAGTGGCAACAAAATGGATTTGGGCTGCAGCAGCTTCTATTGTAGTTTTAGTTTCAGTGAATGTTGCTTTAGTGATTTTGAATTCGAATACGAAAATCACTGATTCAGAATTATTAGCGAATTCTATTTTAAATAATAACCAACTTTATAATTGGCAAAATGAATAAAATTAAACTTTTAACTTTTTTGGTAGTAAGTCTAGTAATGTTGAATATCGGATTGGTTTGTTTTTTTGTTTTTACAAACAAAGGCTTCGAAAAACGAATGCCGAAAGAAATAATTATCGAAAAACTACATTTTGACAAGCAACAAATAAGGCTGTATGAAGCTAAAATTGAAGAACATCAACGTGAAATAAGAACTTTGAATGATTCAATAAATAGTACTAAAAACAAATTGTATCAGTTGTTGAACACTAATACAATCAACGAAGCGAAGAAAGACAGTTTGATTCAGTTGATTTCAAAGCAACAAAATCAAATAGAAAACGTACACTTTAATCATTATTTAGACATCAAAAGTATTTGTAAAAAAGCTCAGATTGCTGATTTTACTAATCTTACTACAGAATTAGCACAAATTTTTTCAAAAAAACCGAGACCTAGAAATGACTAAACTTATCATTTTTAATTTTTTACTTGGAATACTATTTTCCCAGAGTTCGTTGGCACAAACTGAAAAGGATTCTTTGTGTTTGAACATTAATTTAAAATATAAAGACCAAATTTTAGAATTAAACAAAAATTATATTTCAAGAAATGACACATTGCAAATTAACATATTGAAATTTTACCTTTCTGAAATCGAAATACAATACAATGACAAAACAACTTTTTACTTTCAAAAAAAACATCATTTAATTGATGTTGAAAAATCCGAATCCTTGCAAATTCTAATTGGTAAAAAAAACAATAAAATCATATCCAAAATAAAATTTAACATAGGAATTGATAGTTTATCAAGTGTTTCAGGAGCATTGTCCGAAGATTTAGATTTACAAAACGGGATGTATTGGGCTTGGCAAAGTGGATACATCAATGTGAAAATTGAAGGAAGCAGTACAAGTTGCAAAACCCGAAAAAATGGGTTTCAGTTTCATATTGGAGGCTATTTACAACCAAATTACGCTATGCGAACCATTGAATTAAGCCGAAATGAAAGTGTAAATCAAAATGATAATTTGAATGTAGAAGTTGATTTGGCGAATTTCTTCTCCGAAATTGATTTAAAAGAAACCAATTCGATAATGACTCCTGGAAAAAAAGCAATGCAATTGGCAGACTTTTCTAAAAATATGTTTCAATTAAAATGAAAAACCAATTCAAATATCTTTTTTTGTTTTTAGGAATAGCAATTTCAGTAGGTTTTCATTGGATAAAAACAACTCCTATATATTTTGATATTCCAAAAGGTTTTCCAAAACCAGTTTATGATTTCAAAAATAACCCATTAACCGAAGAAGGCTTTCAATTGGGGAGACACTTATTTTATGATCCCATTTTATCCAAAGACAACACCATTTCGTGTGCGTCTTGTCATTTGCAACAAACCGGTTTTACGCACGTTGACCACGAATTGAGTCACGGAATCGATAATAAAATTGGCACTCGAAATTCATTGACAATACAAAACTTGGTTTGGAACAAGGCTTTTATGTGGGACGGAGGCGTAAATCATCTTGACGTTCAAGCAATCGCGCCAATAACTAGCGAAGTTGAAATGGATGAAACCCTAGAAAATGTGGTTTCCAAACTTCAAAAAAACGAAAAATACCAAGCCTTATTCGAAAATGCATTTGGCACAAAAAAAATTACAGGACAATTAATGCTAAAAGCGATTTCGCAATTTGTTGTAATGCTAACCACAGCTAATTCGAAATACGATAAAGTGATGCGAAAAGAACTAAAGTTTACCGAAATGGAGCAAAAGGGGTATAATTTATTCAAAACTAATTGTGCATCTTGTCATACAGAACCACTGTTTACCAATAATTCTTTCGAAAATAATGGTTTGAAAATCGATGAAACGCTCAATGATTTTGGACGAATGAAAATCACCCAAAACCCAAACGATTCCTTGAAATTTAAGGTACCAACACTTCGAAATATACAATTTACATTTCCGTATATGCACGATGGAAGATTCAAAACATTGACAGCTGTGGTAAATCATTATAATTCTGATATTCAAAAAGGAAAAACATTAGCAAAGCAATTGCAAAAACCAATGCGTCTTTCTGATAATGAAAGAACCGAGATTGTTGCTTTTTTAAAGACTTTGACCGACACTGAATTTCTATTTAATCCAAGATTTGCCTATCCAAAGGAAAATAATTAATTTTTTCCGCAAGAAAATAAATAGTCTTTCGTCTAAACAATAACATCAAACCACATTCAAATGAAAAAATCGATTGTATTCCTTAGTTTATTTGTAACAATTATATCAAATGCTCAATCCAATCCTGCTATTACAGGTTGGCTTCAAAACACAACTGGCATAACAGGTCGTCATTATGTGGCGGGAAACTCGACTCCTATTGTTGATGCGGTTCAGGCCAACGTACAATCTGTAAAATACGATGCAAATTGGGTGTATGTTGCCGCAACAGGCATTCCAGCCTATATTACTGGGCCTTTTCAAGATGGAAATCCATCATTGGCCACGGCTCAAAATAAGATTTTCAAAATACCTTTAAATCCAACTCAAAATACTGGAACACTAACCGCAACTACTGGGGGAAATATTGGAATTTTCATTAATGGAGTAGCATTGTTCGATTATCGTGATGGTGTGGCGTGGAATAATACAACTAGTGCTCTTTGTGGTGGACCAGGCAATCCTCTATGTCCAGGTGGAATGGGAACAACACAAGCTTGGAATAGGGATGCAATTCCAGCCGAGAGAGCTGGTTTTGATTGTGCCAAAGCACATCCCGCTATGGGGAATTACCATCATCACCAAAACCCAAGTGCTTTTAAATTAGACTTGACAGTTTTATCTAACGTTTGCGACACTTATCCGTCAGATGGTTTGTATGTAATAAACCCAACTAAACACTCTCCTTTGTTAGGATATGCATACGATGGTTTCCCAATTTATGGAGCTTATGGGTATGCCAACACCAACGGAACAGGCGCAATTACAAGAATGAAATCGAGTTATCAATTGAAAAACCAAACTATAAGAATTAGTGGACCCGCTGTTGGGCAAGTCGTTGGAACGCAAACTTTCTACAACGGCTATTTCAGAGAAGATTATGAATATGTTTCTCACGCTGGCGACGCTACTTATTTAGATATTCACAATGGTAGAATTTGCAACACGCCAGAATACCCAATTTCTTTATACCCAAATGGAATCTATTGCTATTTCGCTACTGTAGATGCTAATCATAATTCAGCTTATCCGTATGTTGTTGGCCCAAATTTTTATGGAAATAAAACTGCAGCAACAGTAACTACAGTTCCTTCGACAGCAACAACTTACAATTCAACATTAGCAACAAATTCTTTTGAGAGTATCGATTTTAAAGCGATTATTGCGCCAAATCCAGCTCAAGATTTCATTGCAATTCAAACTCAAATGGTCCAAAATGATATGAAAGTAGAATTGATAAATGAGCTAGGTCAAATTGTAAAAATTTCAAAAATTTTGCAAGGAAGTACTTTGTCAATTATCGAAACAGACAGCATTTATAATGGGGTTTATTTTGTAAAAATATCCGATGGAGATCAAAGTAAAAGCTACAAAGTGATACTTAAAAAATAACCTACTTAATCCAATAAATGAAAAAAATAAGCACTCTTTTATTTGCTATTGTATGTTTTCAGTTAAGTGCGCAACGAAATGTAGTTTTAATAATTGCAGATGATTTAGGCAAAGAATATTGCGATATCTATCCCGATCATTCGCCACTAACTGTAAAGTTAACCAATGTAAAACGACTATTAGAAAGAGGAATTGTGTTTAGTAATGCGTGGTCAAGTCCGGTTTGTTCGCCCACTCGCGCTCAATGTCATTAAGTTAAGGATTTTATGATTATTAAATAATAAAAAATCAATGATTTGCCTTTTATTTAAGTAGTAATTTTCGTATATTTA
>JAYVIK010000085.1:0-2048 GCA_043770265.1 Flavobacterium sp.
TTTGATCCAAAATGCAATATATAAACCCCATCTGCTTTTGTAGACAAATCTATTTTGGATTCTTTTTTCTTGGCTATAACTACTCTTCCTTGCATATCATATACTTCATATTCGATTTCTTTGTTCAAAATGAACATACCACCTTTAGAAGGGTTAGGATAAACAGAAATAACTTCATCAACAAATCTATTGTCTGCAAGATTTAAACCACAACCCGCATTACTAGCACTTGGCCCATGTACATAATCTATAAATGTGCGTTTCGAGGTCGTTGCAACTGGTGGAAAACTTATTTTAATCATTGTTATAGTTTCGCCCATCCAAGTACTTATGCCACTCATATCAAACACAAGTTCTTCAAAAACATTGGTTGAACTTGGAACTACTGTAACAACGCGATCAGCAGAAAAATTATTTTGAGTTGTGGTTGCCCAAAAAAGTTGAAATGCACCTGATGCCTCGGATTTAATCCTTACTTTCAACCGAGGTACTTCTAATCCTTTAAACTTTAGCTCATTTCTTACAATAGATGGGTCGCTAGCGTTGTCTTTAGCCCTTAGCCACCAAATAGTTTCGTTACCATAGTTTATAGAGTTTTCAGCTTCAATGTTAAAATTTTGAAAAACATCGTTTGTATTATTAAATTCAAAATTTAAATCCGCTGCATTATTTGCTAATCCACAACGCTCTGTTTCGTCAATATCAGGTAATCCATCACCGTCAGTATCCATGCCAGTTACACCTGTGAACAGATTCGTTGCGCAAGGTAAATTAGAGGGTTGAAAAGTTCCTAAACCAGTCCACTTTAAATCAAAAACTACTGTATCACCTCCAACGGCTATCATTTTAAGGTATACATCTCCAAGACCGTCTATAAAATACGCATTGTTGGTGGCATTTTCAACAGCAGTTTTAGAACTCAATTGTTCAAGCGTTGTTCCTTGTATCCCTTGAATACTAAATCCACTCAGCTTTCCTAAACCTTTGAGACACATAAAACCTGAATCTCCATCATCGCCTCTGTTCCAACGCATTTTCAAATTTTTACCAGCACCAGTGTTTGTATGTGGCGCTTTACTAAAATGATAGGTATACAAGAAACCTTGATTAACAATCATAGGAAATTTATGTGTTGCACTTTCGTTTGTTCCAGCTTCATAAAAACAAACATCATTAGTTCCTGTTTTTGAGCGTACTACAGACATATTGGTTTCAGTTCCGTCAACACCAATAAGCCAAAGCGAAGCAAAATAATAATCGGATCTCGCTGCATTTCGCCAAGATGGATGGCGGTACTCATGCCCATCTGTTAAAAAGGGAATATCTCGCACAATAGTTGTATGTGGCTTACCTGTTAAACCACCATCATAGTCTTTAAAAAACTGACCAGCTTTGCGAGCACGGATTTCGTCAATATTTGGTAAGGGGATAAACTTGAATGTAAATGGTTCTGAAAACCCTTTAGTTATTGATCTGAAAGAAGGATTGAAGTTTTCGGTAGCTCCGCCCCCTATTTTTTGATTAATCATATAAGTGTAGGGTCTATTCCAATTTTCAAAATGACAATTATGGTGTCTGCCAGGTCCATCGTAAAATCTAAAAAAATGACGATCTCCAGTAAATACACCTAGATCAGAATCACCATTGAACATACAATTTTCAAGTGTCAAATCACTAGCTAACATCGTAACAATCTCGTTGTCACTAAAAGCACAATTTCTAAATACTACTTTTGGGGCATCACTTTGAAGACCTAATCCAGCATATATTGCTGTATTGTTTCCGTAAAACAATCCATCTTCAATAAATTGATTTGTAGTTATCTCCAAACCAAAATTTGCTTTTATCGAGTGATTTGGTTCCAAACGATCAAAAATATCCCAACCATTCATACAAGTATGTGCTACAAAACCTTTAAAAGGTCCAAGATTTTGCGCACTAGGATTTACGCCAGCAAAGTAAGGTAGTTGTGCAGATGCTGCCATTGGAGCACCATCAGGTGTAGCAATCCAAAAACCAGTGCCTTCGGTACCTGCTGCCACATTGTT
>JAYVIK010000086.1:0-5340 GCA_043770265.1 Flavobacterium sp.
AATTCCCACTCCGATAGAAATCCGCCATATTTATGGGTGAATAACGGAACGAATTGATCGATTGGGACGATCCAAGAATATTCGTTGATGAAATGATCACCATGTTCTTTTAATCTATCGAATAGAATATCCTGATGAATAAGATCAGTTCGAATGTTCATTTAACACCGCCTCCACGGTTAGCATCGCTCGTAGAAATCCTTCGGATTCGATCGTATTGAATGTCAATTCTTGTGATTTATAATCATCCACCAATAGTTTAGCATCTTCGACCAATCGTCTCAAATCGAATACCATCATTTCATATTTATCGTAACGTGAATCAGCATCTGAAGTTATTCGCCTAGCTTCATTATTGACGAGATAATTTAACTGTTCGATGAGATGTCCGGTGAAGTCAGTCGTTTGTTCATGCATGATATGTGTTATGGTTTAGTGTTTTGTCGGTCAAAATAACAATAGAGTCATCACATAGATAATATTCTCGACTATTTTCATCTACGAACTTATCCCACGCGATTTGTAAATATTCTGGAATTGTTAGCACTTCAACATATTCACCCTCGATTTCTCCCACTCGCTCGATGATATTCTCGATGGCGTATTCTAAATCACACCCATTCAATGTGTAATGAGTAGTTGAAGCGTTCACATATTCTGGGAGCGGATCATCATAGTCCCATCCATCTCGCAATTCATCAATCCCATCGTTGTAAAATGTATCGCCGTGAAAAATAGGCCCAATGAAATTGATCTCTTCAATTTTAGTAGCCACATCAAATTTTTTAGCGTCTCTATCGTCCCGATATGCAGACATCGCTGTAGAATTACACATCTTAATCTCGTCCTCCGATAAATATTTTTCGAGGACTTGTTTCTGCATATATTCCATCATATGATTAGCAACCTTATCCACAACTCCGACATTGAAAGAAGCCATGGTTTCTGGATTCATCAGAATGCTCTCATATATCCTACCATCTTTTAATTCTGGATGAATCCAGTTAGTAACTACTTTAGTAATTTCGTCCCATCGATCCTTAGAGAATAATGGTTGAAAATATTCTAATGGATAATTAGTTAATTGAATATAATTCATAAAAGTTTAAGATTCTGTTTGATTGTGGTGGATTGTCGCTCCAATGTATGTTGAGGTACGGCATGTGAATTCACATTATCATGCCTTCGCTCGATCACTATGAAATATACTCGGATGCCTGCATTCTTACCTTGATTTTCATAATACGACCAATCGCTTGGCTTTGAATTAACGTTTGCTACTACAATATTATCAATTGTATCATCCTTTAAAGCCTCATCGAACTTATCCATACATGCGGCATGAGCATGGGAGAGTTTCGAAGCTTCCCAATTATAGTTGCCGTGATCGTCATAGAAATAATCATCGGCGGAACACACGACAGCATTGGTAATGAGATTAGCGAAAGATGTTTTTCCAGAGCTTGATGCGCCTCGAATTATAGCAATAGACTTTTTCATAAATTTAATATTCTTCAATTGTTTTAGTTCTATCTAAACTCATCAATATAGTTTTAGATGAATTTCGGATCGGCTGGTATTCCATATACCATGTGTCATCATTTTCCAGTTTCCACTTATGTTTATTCACAAAAGCATCTGCTTCTTCTTCAGTGAAGCGATGACTTTCACAATTTAAATCATGAACCTCATCAAAATCCGGGGAATGGCCAGTCGCAAATAATTGATATTGTAATTTTTTGCTAACGCCAGCATTATATTCCAACGATGAACGAAAATCACACGAATCGTGTCCAATATATCCAATATATCGGTTGTTTAATATATAATAATCGGGAAAAATATCCGGGTTATTAGTGCGGACTTTGAATAAATAGTAGAACATAACGTTATTGTGTAGTAGTGTTTAATCGAATCATTTTAGGCCAATCTGGAAAGACCGATGAATTTTTCCCATTACATATAGTCACATGACTCCCCTTCCATCGTGAAGATTCAATAATCCCTAATCTCTTTTTCATCTGATCGATCTCTTGAGAATACACCCGAAGATAATACATCAAAAATCCTTTAGCGTATCCACCTTCGACGATACACTCATCATATTCAAATTTAATTTCTTTACCGTGATAATACACCGCGTTGTCCCAATTCACCTTAGTATGATGTTTGGTTGAATATATTGTCGCGTGGGCGTTATGGAGTGGAGTGCCCATCCTGATCCAATAACGACGTTCAATGAACCACTTGTAATATCCGATAAAATCATTTGATACGTTGAGGACAATTCGACCTTTAGACGGCTCGACTGAAACTACACCAGTAGAAATAAGCATATCATTATTGTATCGTAGTGTTTAATAATGATATTTCACCACGATGTTAGAAACATAATCCATATCTTTTTCAGCATCTATCATAGAATATCTCGGATAATTTTGAGTCCACCAAATGATAAACTTTGTTTGAATGAAAAATGTAGAATTTCCATTACTATCAATCACTTCTTTAATTCTTTTCTTCATGTCCACATATATTGTCTATGTTTAATAATTCCGTTCATTGCCCATGTATCCTTCTCTTCGATTAAAGCTTCCAATCTATTAACTTCGGCATATGCATCATTATAAGACATCCCATATTGCTGTTCACATGTTCTGAACAAATAATGTTTTACCGTTTTCCCGTCTTCTTCATAAACAGGATCAGACATAACACCCCCACAAATAGACACAGGATAGGATTCGTCCATTTGTTTTTCGAGTAAAGCTCTTTTAGTTTTAACATATTCATAAATTTCTTCTAATTCTTTTCTAATGGGTTCTTTAACGGCTCGGTATTCATCCGAGACGTATGGGTCATTTATAAATTGTTCACTCCAAATAGATTCAAGACCATTTTCGTCTTCCACAAAATGCCTAATAATCTCAAATAGACATAGTGGGATCAATCCAGTCGCATCACACCAAGTATTTGGTATTTTTTCGATCAACCATTTTTGACGAGGGCTGAACCATGCTCTAATATTATACCATTTATTTTTCCAGTATAAACTATTTGTTAATAACATGTATTTAGTGTTTAATAATTTTTTCGGTCAACGGTGTGAGATTAGATAATTTTCCATCATCAATCAAATAAACTTCTCCGTTATTAGGAGTTTTCCACTTTTTAAATTCTTCAACCGACCAACCTAGTAGATGCATCAAATATAACTTATTAAATTCTCCATGTGCTACCACGATATTGTGTTCATATTTCGATGTTGATTTTAACCACATATCAAAAAGAACAACTCTCTGGTATGCATCGGCGAAGGATTCTCCACCAATTGATCGATAATAAAAATTGAAATGGTCTTCAGTTTTTTTTCCAGCCAAAATAATATCCCTAAGCCCTTCCCAGCTACGTTCAACTAATAATGGATTTTCTCTATATTCATTGATATTGTAACCATCAGTCCCCGATATCTTCCCGTGTATCAGATTTGCAGTTTGACTAGCTCTGATATATGGACTATAATACATATTAAATCTATATGGGGGATTTTTAGATTCATACCAATAATCATCATCGTTTTTATGAACGATGATGTCGTGTATATCCATAATTCTATCCGCTGTTTTGATTGAATCGTGTCTACCCTGTTCGGTCAACTCGATATCACAGTCAAGTTTTCGAAAATACTCGGATTTATCGATATTACCAGTGCTTTGAGAATGGCGGGTTAAATATATTTTCATCTTATTTTCTTCTACGGAGCATGTATAAACAACCCAACAACCCGTAACCAAATGTTGATGGTTCGGGAATAGTAGATCCAAGTTTTGCACTCAACCCCCCATCAATTCCTTGGACATGGGCAATTGGATTGGTTATATTGTCGGAAGACACTGATCCGGGACCATTATAATTCAATACATAATATGCCATATCATCATCGTTAAAGCGTTTAGCTCCTTTACTACTACCAGATGTCTCGAAATTGAATGCGATATAATCGTCATCGAAAATAAACATTGGTTGGTTGAATGCACCAATCTGGGTATAACTCGAAGTCGTAAAATTTCGCGAATCCATATTGGAAAAATCGAATTTAACCGAACTATAAAATTCGGATGTTTTCATCAATTCTGACTGGATACGAATCCCAATTTGATTGACTCCTACATCGTCAATAGATATAGTCATCCAAGGACCAACCCCGTAAGGGTAGACATTGTTAGTTGTTGGGTCGGTCAATTGATACGTCCGAGCAATTGCTGAACCGCAGGTTATTAGTAGTAATAGGGTGTGTAATTTCATATGTTATGTGTAGTGTAGTGTAGTGTTTAATTATTAAAGTTGTGAATCGCTTCTAGCAGCCATTACCAAATCAGCAGCCAACTCGGTGTCAAATTTGAAACTAATTTTAGAGTCATCCATGATGTTTACCATACTCTTAAATTCTTCATCTACCATGCTAGATAGTTGATTTTTCGTGAAGTTCTCGGGGGTCGTTTTCAATTCCATCAATAAGTCATGATAATCAGGGTCAAAATCTTTCACCTTAACCATGTATTCCCCCGTAGTGAAAAATAACTGACCAACTTTAATCAATCTCAAAATTTGAACAAAGTTCTTATAACTAAATCCATACTTATCGACCGCTAATTTTCTAGCCCCTCCCAATTTACCCAATCGTTCTCCAGTGGCTAATCGAAGCTCCGAGAAAACATAACCCTTCAATGAAGCTTTCAAAACATGAGAATCGATTAGCTTATATTTATTATCTCGAATTTCCTGAAAAATTGGAGTAGTGTAAGTCAATGCATCATTCGGGGCAAATATAATTTCCAAAACTTGTGTGTTTGATTTTCTGAGAAGCTGAAAATATCTAACAATTTCGTAATATGCTGAATCGATGTCGCCAGTAGTGACAATTGATTCTATTTTATCGAATCCTGTGATGTATTTTTTATCAGTAGCTAAAAATAATCCACGATAATCAACATCGGAATTTTTTGTCGAAAGTCCGTATAAATTACTCCCAGCGATTAGGGAACCTAGAAGTTTCCCCCCACAATTTAAAAATGATGGATGTAGTTCAATTAACATTTTCGATGAGTTTAGGGATTCTTTCGATAATCTTTTCTACAGGTTCCTCTTTTTTGGGAAGTTCAATTTCTAATTTAACTAACATGCAACATGTCCCTAATCCGAGACACAACATCATAACTAGAATACCTAGACTTATTAATGTTACCGCTTCCGAATTATACCATTTATCTTTCATATAGTTAATTATTAAAATATTCTAAAATTTCTTCCTTTGGTGTATTGGTAATGTTTATTGGATGC
>JAYVIK010000087.1:0-5337 GCA_043770265.1 Flavobacterium sp.
GCACCCTTAAATGCCGATATACTTGAAATTTCACCGCATAGAGTTTACCTGGTTTCACTACAGCATTACCTGTACATTCTTTCTGTTGCACTTGTCCTATCCCGATAAATCGGGGCGACGGGCGTTACCCGCTATGCTTCTCTGTGGTGTCCGGACTTTCCTCCCCAAAAAATTGGGACGATAAGGCGGTCTGCGGTGCAAAAGTAGGGATTTTAGAGTTTAGATTGTAGATTTTAGATTGCCGATTTTAGATTTCTGCTTTGTCATTGAAATTGTCATTGAAATTGTCATTGAAATTGTCATTGAAATTGTCATTGATTTTTGAAAATTACAATTTCAATTAAAAACCGTATTATTGTATGTAAAATTTTCAAAAATGAAACCACACAATCTATTCCTTTTAATTATTGTCTTTTGGTTTAATCAATCTTTTTCTTGTGATTGTCCTCCTCATGAAAGAGAAATAATGGTTTCAAAAGGGCTTAAAAATGCAGAAATAGTTTTTTATGGAGAACTAGTAAAAATAGATACTGTTTCTAGGACATATTCATTTAGAATAATAGAACTATTTAAAGGTGATTATAAATTTTTTATAATTAATGGAAAATCTAGAAATAATAATTGTGAAATATTTCCATTTAAAAAAGATTTGTGGATTGTTTATGCTGGCTTTAATAAAGACAATACAATTAGCATAAGTTATTGTTTACCATCTCAAACCATAGATATTCCTCCAGGATTTTTACCTCCGATTCCATTATTTACATCTTCAGAAAGAAGAACTACAAAAATTGATTCATTAAGTAATGAAATTGATAATCTAAAAATTCGAAATGCAACAATATCCAGTTGGTTTTATCAATTAGAACAATTAAGAGCCTATAAATTATCTCAAAATAAAATTCCTAAAAATAAGAAAAACACATTATATCACAAATTCCTAATCATTTCTTTGATTATCAATATGCTATTGTTTTCGATTCTTTTTTTTATCTTGGTAAAGAAAAGATTTTCTTCAAATAAATCAATTAGCGAATAAACAAATTAACAAAAAAACTAAACTTTCTTTTCATTAAAACAATTTTCTATTTGTGCTTGAACCAGCACGCGGAGTCCGAAAAATATTTCTTAAACTCTGTATTTACTGGGTTTCCGTGGACTATTCTATCATTATATTCCGTTCTGACTAGATAATTAAAAGCACCCATATCTCCAGTGTAAAGTGTTTTGTTATCGTAATTGTACTGTTCGTGAATAGTCCATAATTTACTAATGAAAGGTTGCATCACACCAATTGACCCTCCGATAATTCCACAATTGAGTAAAATTTCATTTTTAAAATTAGTTTCGAAAATAGCATAATCCGAAATTTTATTTCGCAAATGATTTCCGTGATTTAGCATCCATTCATTAGCTAAAATTTCAGGTTCATCTCCGCAAAAAACTACATTTGGATTATCTAAATATAACTTTTCCTGAAAAGGATTTTTCAAAACAACAACATCCGAAACATCAGTAAAAAAGATGTTTTCAATGCTCTGAAAATGCTGCTTTAGAAATTCATTGTAAACAAAATACCGAAAAACATTAGGATTGTATTGTGGATTATACTCAATTTTCACGAAGTTAACCTGTTCATTTTTGAACTTTTTACAAGTATCTTCGGAAAAACTATTGTGAAAAATAATGGCTTGCAAGCCGTGTTCTGAAATAGATTTTGCCCAATCAGCAACTATCGAATAGTCATCATTGGCTAAAATCGTGCTTCTATTAACATCATAAATACCCGAAATGTGTGATGCAACAATAAGATTTTTGGCAATTTTGAAATCAATCATTAGTGACACTTTCTCGTTTGACCTTTGCTGTTAAACTGTTTGGATTGTTTCGATAGTATTTATAGGTTCTTAAATCCAATTTTTCGACCATAAATTGACTTGAAGCTCTTTCGTAAAAATGAGCATCAGCACCATACATATTTTGAAAGCTTAGGCTAGTAAAGACTTCTTTCCGTCCGAATAAGGTAGCAAACAAAATACAATCGTCAACGTGAATTACTTTATTGGTATCGAAACGATCGGGCACATAAAAATCTGATTCGTTATTTACAATCGTTTCAGTTGTTGAAGCAATCAAATCGAGAGAATTAATTTTTGACAAACAAGTACTTAAATGATTAGGTTTATACTCATCATCAGCATCAATAACTGTTATGAATTCGCCGTTACTAATCAAAACTCCCTTATTGATAGATTGAGCTTGACTACAATTTTTATGTCTCAAGTAAGTGATTTTATTCTCGTTGTTGATGACATAGTTCAAAATTTTATTTTGAGTTTTGTTGGTGCTGCCATCGTCAATAATAATAAATTCGAAATCCTCAAAATCTTGTTTTAAAACCGAATCTATTGCCCTCCTTACCAATGTAAAAGGAGTGTTATACACTGACATAATAACGGAGATTTTGGTGGTGAACTGCATGAATAATTATTATTAAATAGTTGTAGCAATTTTGCTCAATAAATTTGATGGGAGGTTATGCTAACTTTATTTAAAGTTTATATTTTTGATGTCGTAAAAATTAAAAATTAAAATTTTAAAATTTTAAATCCTATATTTGCTAACCAATAAAAATCTATGGAACAATTTGTAGTATCGGCTCGTAAATATCGCCCGCAAACATTTAAAGATGTTGTGGGACAAAAAGCCATTACCAGTACTTTGTTGCATGCCATAGAAAGCAATCACTTAGCTTCTGCCTTATTATTTACTGGTCCTCGTGGTGTTGGAAAAACAACTTGCGCTAGAATTCTTGCCCGAAAAATCAACCAACCTGGTTATGACGACCCTAATGAAGATTTTGCTTTCAATGTTTTTGAATTGGATGCTGCTTCCAATAATTCTGTGGATGATATTCGGAATTTGATTGACCAAGTTCGGATTCCGCCACAAACTGGTCAATACAAGGTGTATATTATTGATGAGGTGCACATGTTGTCTTCGGCAGCTTTTAACGCTTTTTTGAAAACGCTAGAAGAACCGCCAAAACACGCCATTTTCATCTTGGCCACGACCGAAAAACACAAAATTATTCCAACGATACTGTCTCGTTGCCAGATATTCGATTTCAAAAGAATTACCGTAAAAGACGCCAAAGAACATCTTGCCGAAGTAGCTTTTAGCCAAGGCGTAACTTGCGAAGACGATGCTTTGCACATTATTGCTCAAAAAGCAGATGGTGCAATGCGTGATGCTTTGTCTATTTTTGACAGAGTGGTTTCGTATTGTGGTAATAATTTAACTCGTCAGGCGGTTACCGAAAACTTGAATGTGCTTGATTATGAAACCTATATCACAGTAACCGATTTAATTCTAGAAAACAAAATTCCAGAATTGTTGATGGCTTTCAATGATATTCTTGCCAAAGGTTTTGATGCACATCATTTTGTTTCTGGTTTGGCTTCGCATTTCAGGGATTTATTGGTTTCGAAAACGCCTTCAACTTTATCTTTATTAGAAGTGGGTGAACAAGCTCAAAAACTATACGCCATTCAATGTCAAAAAGCATCTCAGGATTTCTTGTTAAAAGGAATCGAAATTGCCAATGACTGTGATTTGAAATACAAAGTCAGCCAAAACCAGCGATTACTTGTTGAACTTTGCTTGATGCAACTCGCCTCTATCACCTTTGATGGAGAAAAAAAAAAGTTGAGTCCTTCATAATTCCACCCACTTATTTTAGGAAAACGGATTATTCTATTGTTGAATCAAAACAGGTTTCAGATAGCAGAAATCAGGTAGCAGAAGGCAGTTTACAAAATGCAGAAATTGCAGAACCAAAAGTTGAAGTTAGTTCATCTTCATTTATTTCAAACGAAACTCCAATATCTAAACCACACCCGAGCGGTAGCGAACAGGCAAAGCAAACCTCAAATCTTCCCGAAGGCCCAAAATTTTCGGCTTTCTCACTTTCGAGTATTCGAGCCAAAAAAGAATTGCTGGAAAGTAGTAGAGGAATCGTAAAAGAAGAAGTTCATCTTCCTACTGAGTCCTTTAACGAAACAGATATGTTGTTGCAATGGAGTAAATATGCACAGCGTTTGGGGGATAAAGGACACAAAATTATGGAGTCACTTTTGTTGATTGGCGATCCAAAATTAGAAGGAACCACCATCACTCACGAATTGCCAAACGATAGTACAAAGATTGAATTTGAATCTGAAAAACTGGATCTTTTGGGATATTTACGAGGTAAACTTCACAATCATAATATTACAATTGAAGTAGTTGTGAATGAAAAAGTGGAGAATAAATTTGCTTTTACTCCAATAGATAAATACAACCGTTTGAATGAAATAAACCCTAATTTAGAGTTATTGAAAAAAACATTCGATTTGGAAATTTAAATCAAATTTTTAGCGTCTTTTTAAAAATTGTAGACCAAAATAAACAAATGTACTGGGGATTACCTTTTATTTTTATATCCCTCTTCTAATGGTAAAAGCTCGAATCGATAATGTTATTCAAAACCAAATCCTATCTCAAATTCCTTTGGAACTCTAAAAATGAACACGCAGTTCATTCGCCTTTTGTGTTTAATTTGATTACTAAATGTTTTTACAACACCAAACCAAAACCTGACCCGAGCGGAAGCGAACAGGCGAAGCAATATCAAGTTTTAAAAGAATACAGGAATTCACTTTTAGAAAACAAAAACACGATTGAAGTAACTGATTTTGGTGCGGGCTCCAAAGTTTTGAAATCCAATACAAGACAAATTAGCAAGATTGCCAAAACCGCTGGAATTTCACCAAAACGTGCTGAATTATTATTTCGAATCACCAATTATTTTCAGCCCGAGACTATTTTAGAAATTGGTACCTCTTTAGGATTGGCGACTTCAGCCTTGGCATTGGGAAACCCAAAAGCTTCCATCATAACATTAGAAGGTTGTCCGAATACAGCAAATCAATGTCAATTTCAAAAATTCAATTTCAATGATATTAAATTAGTAATAACCGAATTCGATAGTTATTTGAGTAACTTGAAACTTCAAACTTTAAACTTTAAACTCATTTACTTCGATGGTAATCATTCCAAAAAAACTACTTTAGACTATTTCGAACTTTTATTGCCAACGATTTGCAATGAATCGCTTTGGATTTTCGATGATATTCATTGGTCGTCAGAAATGGAAGAAGCTTGGGAAACCATCAAAAAACATCCAAAAGTAACTGTAACCATCGATACATTTCAATGGGGATTAGTCTTCTTTAGAAAGGAACAACCCAAAGAGCATTTTGTAATTCGTATATAAAAAAATGACGATCATAGCTG
>JAYVIK010000088.1:0-5326 GCA_043770265.1 Flavobacterium sp.
TATCAAAACTTCTTGAAAAGAATAGATTTATATGCTGTTTGGATTGACTCCGCGATGGTGTATATGAAAAAAGGAATTCAAGAAAAAGTAGTTTTGCCAAAGTCATTGACTGTGAAAATTATTCCCCAATTCGAAGAATTAATTACTCCAAAAGTAGAAGATAACCTCTTTTATTCAAGTTGTAAAAAATTTCCAGCTGATTTTACCGAAGAGCAAAAAAATAATTTTTCTAAACAATATGCAATTGCAATTTCCGAAAAATTAATGCCTCAATTCCAAAAAATTATAACTTTTATGAAAACGGAATACCTACCAGCTTCAAGAACTACCAGCGGCATAGGTGGTGTAAAAGGCGGAAATGATTTGTATAAAATATATGTAAAACAACAAACAACAACTAGTAAAACTCCTGATGAAATTCATCAATTAGGATTGAATGAAGTCGCGCGAATTAGAGCCGAAATGGAAAAGGTGAAAGGTCAAATTGGTTTTAAAGGAAGTATTTTAGAATTTTTTGACCACGTTAGAAACAAAAAAGAATTGATGCCTTTCAAAAAACCGGAAGAAGTGATCGCCAATTTTGAAAAAATAAACCAAATCATAAAACCAAACGTTGACAAACTTTTTTCGTTACAACCCAAAACTCCTTTCAGAGTAAAAAGAACAGAAGCTTTTAGAGAAAATACAGCTAGTGCAGAATACATGCAGGGTTCAGCGGATGGAACAAGACCTGGAACTTTTTATGTTCCCATTCCAGATGTTGCAAAGTACAATTACTATGGCGATGAAGATTTATTTTTGCACGAAGCCATACCGGGACATCATTTTCAAATTTCTTTGCAACAAGAAAACAAAGCTTTACCTGATTTCAGAAAATACAATTGGTTTGGCGCTTATGGTGAAGGTTGGGCATTATATACAGAGAGTTTAGGAAAAGAATTGGGGTTATATACTGATCCTTATCAATATTTTGGAATGTTAGGCAATGAAATGCACCGTGCAATTCGTTTGGTAGTTGACACAGGATTGCATACAAAAAGCTGGACACGCGAACAAGCCATCAAATATTCCCTTGAAAATGAAGCTGAGAGTGAAGCCAGTATAATTGCAGAGATAGAACGCTATATGGCAATTCCTGGTCAAGCACTGTCGTATAAAATAGGACAATTAAAAATAGTAGAATTACGCAAAAAAGCAGAAACCAAAATGGGAGCAAAATTTGACATCAGAAAGTTTCACGAAAAAGTTTTGGAATCTGGTGTAATGCCATTAGCACTGCTAGAAATGAAAATCGACAATTGGATAAATTCCAAATAATTAAATTTAAACTATAAAGCACTCTGAAAAGGGTGCTTTTTTTACCTCCACTTCAACGTTTCCATCAAACGCTGCATATCATTCCTGACATAACTTGCGGCTGGCATTATAGAATCAAAATTAGGTTTAGCATAGAAATAAACGGAGCCTGTAATAAAATGTTTGATGCTATCGGTTACATAAAACTGAGAGTTTGTGGCTGCATTGCCATCAACTTGATAGAACATTCCATATACTTTTTTGGAAGGATTCAAATAGGGTTGTTCCAATATATCATCTGCCTTGATTACGTGCTCATACGTTAGTTTTTGGGCATCACGCAACAATTTATCGATGTTATTATTCACAGGTTTATAAGTCAAATAAATTGTCGCTTTCATTTTTGGATAGGTAATTGTAAATCCTAAATCTTTCTCGCCTTTGATTACCGCTTCTGAATTCATTTCGAATGCAAAAGGGGAAGTGCTATTTTCAAAATTCACATATTCTGCCTCTGGATAATCCAATCGCAGGTAGCTTGCAGGTTTTGGCAAAACTTCGTCTTTGCAGCTAAACACTGAAAATAGTGTTATTATAAGCATCGAAATTGCATTTTGTTTTTTTCGCATTTTGTATTTATTCAATGGTTACCTTTATTTGTTTAACCCTTTTTTTATCTACCGTTTCAATGGTAAACAAGCAGTTTTCGAATGCGATTTTCTGATCTTTCTTAGGGAAATTTCCTAAAATTTCGAGAATAAATCCTGCCACTGTTTCGGCTTCACCTTTTGTCGATTCGAATAAATCTTCATCCACATCAATCACTCTATAAAAATCTTTAAGGTTTGTTTTTCCTTCAAAAAGATAATTTTTATCGTCAATTTTTGAATAATTTGAATTGTCTCCATCAAATTCATCGCTAATATCGCCTACAATTTCTTCAA
The DNA here is from genome assembly GCA_043770265.1 of Flavobacterium sp. GTDB lineage: Bacteria > Bacteroidota > Bacteroidia > Flavobacteriales > Flavobacteriaceae > Flavobacterium. The sequence goes on from JAYVIK010000088.1 coordinate 2,241, forward strand.
TAATATCTTCGAGCGAAACCAAGCCCGAAGTTCCGCCATATTCATCTACCACAATAGCCAAATGGCTTTTCATACGCTGAAAATCCTTGAGCAAATTGTCTATTTTTTTATTTTCAGGAACGAAAAATGGCTCCCGAATCAAAGTTTTCCAATCAAATTCTTCTTTGTCAATATGTGGAAGTAAATCTTTTACAAACAAAACGCCTTCTATCTGGTCTATATTGTCTCGATAGACTGGAATTCTAGAAAACCCCATTTCTATGATTTTCGGAAAAATGGAGGCAAAGGATTCCTCGATTTCTAAAGCAAAAATATCCATTCTCGGACTCATAACTTGTTTGGTATCGGTGTTACCGAAAGTTACAATTCCTTCTAATATTTTTTGTTCATCAGTCGAAGTTTCTTCTGAATCAGTAAGTTCAAGTGCTTGTGATAATTGATCTACCGAGAAATTTGTCTTTTGTTTTCCTAATTTATTATGAAGATAAATGGTAATTTTTCGCATAGGTAAACTTATTGGCGAAAGCAATCTATCAAGAAATGCAACGGGATAAGCAATTAATTTAGCAAACTTGATGTTATTTCTGCTGGCGTACACTTTTGGTAAAACTTCGCCAAACAGCAAGATTAAGAAAGTGACCAAAACCACTTCTAAAATAAATTTCAAAATGGCTGAAGTAACCGCTGAAAATATATCTTGACCCACGTACGAAAACAAAATTACTATTCCAATATTGATGAAATTGTTGGCAACAAGTAGTGTGGCAAGTAATTTTTTTGGTTTTTCTAAAAGTTTTAAAATTAGTTGCCCTTTGGAAGGATGTTCTTGCAAAGTGTCATCAATATCTTTTTGAGACAAAGAAAATAGTGCCACTTCAGCACCAGAAACCAATGCAGAACAAAAAAGTAACGCAAATATGGCGATAAAACCAAATACTAAATTAGTATCGAGAGTGTATTGAAGAAATAAACTGGGCGCTGGGTCCAAATTAAATGAAATTAGTTAAACAATCAAAACGGTAAGTCGTTTATTGGCAAACCATTGTTTTCTGGGTCAAAGTTAGCGTTTTTTGTTGGTTCGACGGATTTATTCTCTTTATTGGTTTCGGATTCTTTTTTGGTTGTAAGAAAAGTAAAATCTATAGCCTGAATTTCGGTAATGGATTTCGTAGTGCCGTCTTCAGCCTGCCATTGGCGCGATTTTATACGACCTTCGACATATATTTTATCGCCTTTCGACAAATATTTTTCGCACAATTCGGCCGCTTTATTCCTCACAACAACATTGTGCCACTCGGTAGAAGTTATTTTTTCGCCCGTGGTTTTGTTAATGTAAACTTCATTTGTTGCTAATGAAAATCTTCCAATACAATTTCCTCCGTCAAAATAGTGCATCTTGACATCCTCGCCCAAATGGCCAATAAGCATTACTTTATTTAAAGTCGAATTCATATTCTGGGGTTTATAAATTCAAATATACTATTTTTTGAGTTAGCTCAAAAAATCCTTTTCAATAAAATTATGAATTACGATAGGAAAAGGAAACGTTTTCAAGGCTGTAGTATTTATTCCGTTTTCAATTATTCCTTTCAGACTTACTCTCCAAAATTTAATATGCAAATGTTGATGCGACAATTTATGAATAATACTTTCAGGGTTAATTTCTGAAAGGCTTACGATGGTATTTTCTTTGAAAAAATCAGACTGAATTTGCGTGGAAATGAATTCGAAATCTTCTACTTTCTCGGTTTCGATCAGTGGAAATTCGTAGAGATTATGCCAAATTCCTTTTGCGGTTCGTTTTTGAATTATCGTATTTTCATTATCATCGGCAATTACCAAATAATTAAAGTATCGGTTTCTAACTTTTAGCTTCTTTGATTTTACAGGCAATTGATCGACTTTCTTTTTTTGCAACGCGGCGCAACTCGTGTTGAAAACACAAATGCTACAATTGGGACTTTTAGGAACACATTGCAAAGCGCCGAATTCCATAATGGCTTGGTTGAACAAAGCGGGGCTTTCTTTTGGCATCAATTCGAAAGCCAAAGCGGAAAACTCTTTCTTGGCAGAAGTCGAAGCAATATCGGTTTCTACATCAAAATAACGAGACAAAACCCGAAAAACATTTCCATCGACAACAGGAACTGCTTCATTATAGGAAAAAGAGGCAATTGCAGCTGCAGTATATTCGCCAACACCTTTTAATTTTAACAAGTCACTATAATTATTAGGGAATTTCCCCGATAATTCATTGGCAACAAACTGAGCTGTTTTATGCAAATTTCGAGCACGAGAATAATAGCCCAAACCTTGCCAAAGTTTCAAAACCTGCTCTTCATTGGCAGCAGCCAAATCAAAAACTGTTGGAAAAGCGTTTGTAAAAGATAGGAAATAGGGCGTTCCTTGTGCTACTCGAGTTTGTTGAAGCATTATCTCAGAGAGCCAAATTAAATAAGGATTATCAGTTTTTCGCCACGGCAAATCCCGCTTATTTTCTAAATACCACCTTATCAATATGTTGGAAAAAATCATTGTTAAATTTTAGTTAGCAAAAGTAAAAGTTTATGTTGTTAAATTTTAATGAATTAGCTTGAATAATTGTTTTTTTAATTCATATATTTGCAACCTCAAAAAATTAGTACACAATTATAAATTACGAATTAAAATGACAAAAGCAGATATCGTAGCAAAAATCTCAGAAAGATTAGGTCTAGAAAAAGGAGATGTTCAGGCAACAGTTGAGACCTTTATGACAGAAGTAAAAAACTCATTAGAAACTGGAGACAATGTTTATTTAAGAGGTTTTGGAAGTTTCATTGTAAAAACAAGAGCTGAAAAAACGGGAAGAAATATTTCAAAAAATACCACAATCAAAATTCCTGCACACAATATTCCTGCATTCAAACCTGCAAAAGTGTTTGTAGAAGGAGTAAAAACGAATAACGAAGCAAAATAAAATATTTATTAATTACAAAATCACCCTACTATGCCAAGTGGTAAAAAAAGAAAGAGACATAAGGTAGCAACGCACAAACGTAAGAAAAGAGCGAGAGCTAACCGTCACAAAAAGAAAAAGTAGTTTT
>JAYVIK010000089.1:0-2037 GCA_043770265.1 Flavobacterium sp.
AGTAATATATTCACTTCGGGGTTTAGTAAAGAATGTATGGATAGTGTTCTTAACTTCAGTATTTAAATCATCTTTTTCCTTTTCTGTTGCAGCATCAAAAACATCTTCCATCAATGAATTAACTGCATTTTCTAATGACGTTTCTACATTTGTTAAAGTGCCATTCAAAAACGCAATAGAATTATTTAAACGTCTTATATGATCTGATTTAATTTCCATCTTTGCAGATTCGATTGTAGCTTTGTAATCTTTGGCGAAAATGTTTATAAGATCCAAATTACCAGTACAGTAGCTTTCAATATTAGCAATGGTTGACGGGATAATATTATCAAATTCCTTATTCGAAGGTAATGACAGCTCTTCAATTCGAAACATTCTTCGAATAATAGATTCCCCTGGTTCCAAAACGGCGTGATAAGCTTTTAGACAAGCTTCTTTCACTTTAAGCATAACGCATTCAATAGACTTTAAATTAATTGCAGTTGTATGGTCAATTGATAAGTTGACATTTAAAGAAAATCTTCTTCTAGGGATCTGAATCTCTGTCATAAACTCCAAGTTATTCATAACTGCACTGGCATTTACAATGCCTCGGTCAATACTGCTTGAATTATCAACAGTGCTTGATTGGATTTCAGTTAAATTAGAACTTAAGCAACTTGATTGCATTCCAGTTAAATTGGAACTTGAGCTACTAGATTGGATTCCAGTTAAATTAGAACTTGAGTTACTTGATTGGTTCTCAATACAATTTAAGCTTGATTGGTTTACCACCTCGTGACCACCGTTTGATTGGTTGTTAGTGGAGGACGAACTATATGAAGTGGTTGACAGCGAAACTCCCTTATCTGATGTCGCATTATCGACACCAAGGGAATCAAGCAAGACTCTTGCGGACGTAAAGTATTTCTTTTTAATTGACTCATCAGGTAGATCAACTGATAAAATTTCATCTTGAATTTCCATGCTTTAAAATAGTGGAGCCAACTCACGTAGATATTATGATCTGATGTTTTTTATTTTGTTTGTGGTCCTGGCTCTACAATCAGAGTTATTAAATAACTCTGCCACACTATTTGGAAATAAATAATTGATAATTGCTTTGAAAAACTAGACTTCTTTTTTAATTTTAAAAAGTGGATGAACAAGATTTGCTTCCGCAGAAATATACATGTTTCGGTGAGAGCGACCAACACCTCATCAGTATTCCTTCAAGCAGCATCATGTTCACATAATTCAGTCAAGAAAACTAGTAATTATAAGCAAGATTATCACACGGAATTAACTGACAAGCTAACTGATCTTAAGTTAGATAGTTAATACACAAATGTACATGATTTTATACATATATATAGGTTTATACACCGATAATACCGATCTCAGGTCCAATTGCACAAAAGGATAAAGAAAACTCCGATTGACCTCCCTCTGCGGGGGTCGAACTGCAGACAAACATGTCCCCGTCCGCGCCCATACCACTGAGCCAACCGGGAAGTTTATACTAATCTCAAAAATTTGAGAATAATACTCCGATTTTGGATTTCCAAAAAAGACCGATTTGACCGATAAAAAATACCGATTTTTTATTTAAATTATGAAAAACACCGATTTGAAGCTTAAGACATCAAATTAGGTCAGTCCACTACCCAGTTATACCCAATTGAGTTACGTTATATTTATATTTTGAAGAATGCAAAATATCACCAATATTAGTAGCTCGGGTGTAGCAGGTAATAACACGAGGAGGGTAACCAAAAATGTAGTGGAAGTCTGGATCAAACCAAGCATCATTGATGGTATTAGATAGTATATTAGTAAGATTTAGCGCCATAGATCGCAAACTAATACGGAGAGATATTATTAAGGGGGAACTTTTATTTTTTTGATTCTTACTTGCTCTCTTTGCTATTTGAGACTTTATAAGGGAGTTTCGATCCAGTTGGATATTAAATAAATCAAGCAACCATCGTTCCTTATAGCCTCTACAACGAAGTCTATCATAATACAAGGTTTTAATTATCTGAAAGTCAATATCAT
>JAYVIK010000090.1:0-2036 GCA_043770265.1 Flavobacterium sp.
TTTGATCCAAAATGCAATATATAAACCCCATCTGCTTTTGTAGACAAATCTATTTTGGATTCTTTTTTCTTGGCTATAACTACTCTTCCTTGCATATCAAATACTTCATATTCAATTTCTTTATTCAAAATGAACATACCACCTTTAGAAGGGTTAGGATAAACAGAAATAACTTCATCAACAAAGCTATTGTCTGCAAGATTTAAACCACAACCCGCATTACTGGCACTTGGTCCATGTACATAATCTATCCAGGTGTGTCTCGCGGTTGTTGCATCTGGTGGAAAATCTATTCTAAGCATCGTTATAGTTTCACCCATCCAAGTACTTATGCCACTCATATCAAACAAAAGTTCTTGAAAAACATTTGTTGAACTTGGAACTACTGTAACAACGCGATCAGCAGAAAAATTATTTTGAGTTGTGGTTGCCCAAAAAAGTTGAAATGCACCTGATGCCTCGGATCTAATCCTTACTTTCAACTGAGGTACTTCTAATCCTTTAAAATTTAGGTCATTTCTTACAATATATGGGTCGCTAGCGGCGGCAGCCCTTACTAACCAATAAACTTCACTATTATTGTTTGATGCTTCAATGTTAAATCTTTGAAAACCCTGATCTGTTTTATTGAACTCAAAATTTAAATCTGCTGCATTATTTGGCAATCCACAACGTTCTGTTTCGTCAATATCAGGTAATCCATCACCGTCAGTATCCATGCCAGTTACACCTGTCAGCAGATTCGTTGAGCACGGCAAGTTAGAGGGCTCAAAGGTTCCTAGACCAGTCCAATTAATAGCAAAAGTCACTCTTGCTTCCTGTCCAGTTGCCTTTAACTTAAGGTAAACGTCTCCATTACCATCTATAAAAGACGCATTATTGGTCGCATTTTCAACAGCAGATTTAGAACTCAATTGTGCAAGCGTTGTTCCTTGTATCCCTTGAATACTAAATCCACTCAGCTTTCCTAAACCTTTAAGACACATATAACCTAAATCTCCTGCATCAGCTCTATTCCAAAAAAGAAACATACCGCCAGAACCTGACCCTGTTTGTGGTGCTTTACTGAAATAATAGGTATATAAAAAATCTTGATTAACAATCATTGGGAATTTATATGTTCCATTAGCTGGTGTTCCAGATTCATAAAAACAAGCATCAGCAGTTCCAATTTTAGATCTAATTATAGACATCTTAGTTTCACTAGCGTCGAAACCATGCATCCATAGCGAAGCAAAATAATAATCGGACCTCGCGGCATTTCGCCAAGATGGATGGCGGTACTCATGCCCATCTGTTAAAAAGGGAATATCTCGCACAATAGTTGTATGTGCTTTACCTGTTAAACCACCATCATAGTCTTTAAAAAATTGACCAACTTTGCGAGTACGGGTTCCGTCAAAATTTGGTAAGGGGAAGAACTTGAATGTAAATGGTTCTGAAAACCCTTTAGTTATTGATCTGAAAGAAGGATTGAAGTTTTCTGTTGCTCCTCCCCCTTCGCTTTGTTCAATCATATAAGTGTAAGGTCTATTCCAATTTTCAAAATGACAATTATGGTGCCTGCCAGGTCCATCGTAAAATCTGAAAAAAGTACGATTACCGGTAAACACACCTATATCAGAATCACCATTGAACATGCAATTTTCGAGCGTCAAATCACCTGCCAACATAGTAGTAAGTTTGTTGTCACTAAAAACACAATTAGTGAATACTACTTTGTTAGTATCACCACCTACTCCTAATCCACAATATAAAGCGTTATCATTCCCATAAAACAATCCATTTTCGAGATATTGATTTGTAGTTATATCCCAACCCAAATTTGTTTTTAACGAGTGATTTGGATTCAAGCGATCAAAAATATCCCAACCATTCATGCAAGTATGCGCCACAAAACCTTTAAAAAGTCCAAGATTTTGTTTACTAGGATTTACACCAGCAAAGTAAGGTAGTTGTGCAGATGCTGCCATTGGAGCACCATCAGGTGTAGCAATCCAAAAACCAGTGCCTTCGGTACCTGCTGCCACATTGTT
>JAYVIK010000091.1:0-5316 GCA_043770265.1 Flavobacterium sp.
TCAAATTTTTCTGCGGGCATCTTTTTTTTCATGATTTCAAGAACCTCTTTTTCAGATAACCCAAATTCTTTTTTGATAATTTCAAAAGGGTTTCTTTCCTCCAAGGCAAACGTAACAAGTTTTTCTGTTTGTTCCCAATTTAATTCTGTGCGGTTACTCTTCTTCATTTTGTGAAAATTAATTCAATTTTTAAGAAACGGTTAGTATATAAAAGATTTGTTTTTAAATCATTGACCAATATTAATAAAAAAAATAATCACTTTTTATTTAATGTCAAATTTTTTTGCAGTTTTTAGCTATTTTTTTGCGGAACGACCTTCATGAAACGGGATTTTCAATAAATTATTCAATTGATTGTGCTTTTCTGGATTCATGTAGGTATCGATTCCATAAACGATATCTTCTTTTTTGAGATACATAAATGTGCCAAAAATACGATCCCAAATAGAAAAAATATTTCCATAATTACTATCTGTGTATGGCAATTTATAATGGTGATGCACTTTGTGCATATTGGGAGAAACAATAAAATAACTCAAAAAATTGTCTAATTTTTCTGGAAGAGCAATATTAGCATGCGTAAATTGTGTAGAAATAACCGAAATAGTTTGGTACAAAAAAACCATCCACATTGGACTTCCTACAATAAAAACACCAACGAGCGTAAAGGCAAATCTAATCACACTTTCGCCCGGATGATGCCTGTTTCCAGAAGTCGTATCAACCCAAGTATCGCTGTGGTGAATCAAGTGAAAACGCCAAAGAAATTTGACTTTATGTTCAGTAAAATGTGCCAAATAGGCTCCAATAAAATCCAATAATAGCAAACCAATTATGGCATAAAGCCACAAAGGCATCTCTGGTAACCATTGTAAAATCCCAAAATTAGTAGCAATCGTCCAATCGGAAGTAGCCAATAATAAAAAAGCTAATGCAAAATTGATAGCTATGGTGGTGAACGTCATAAAAAAGTTTATTCCTGCATGTTGCCATTTTTTATAGGAAAACTTAAATAAAGGAAAAGCATTTTCGATGAACCAAAAAACAGTAATTCCTCCCACCAAAATTAAACTTCTGTGTGACGAAGGAATTGTAGAAAAATAAGCAATAATATCGTTCATAATCAGCTATAGGATTTCAAATTTACTGATTTTTTTGAATATTCTATTCAATTACACGAAATGTTAGATTTATTCTTGAACCAATTGGTTTTGCCGTTTTCGGAATTTGGTGTTTCCAAAAGTGCTGCGTTGTTCCTTTCATCAGTAATAAACTGCCGTGTTCTAGTACAATATTTTGTTTGAGACCTGGAATCGTATTGTGTTTCAATTGAAAAACTCTTTCGGTTCCAAAGCTAACTGAGGCAATTATAGGATAGTTGCCCAATTCTTTTTCATTATCAGCGTGCCAACCATTACTGTCTTTTCCATCACGATACAAATTGAGTAAAACTGTAGTAAAATTTGTATCAGAAGTACTTTCGACATACGATTTTATCTTTTGGAGAAGAAGCGTCCAAGGATTGGGTTGCATCTTGATATTCGAATAGGAATAGGGTTTGCCATCGTTACCAAACAAAGCTGTCAATCGAGGTTGCTGATGCGTTTTTCCAAAAACTCGAATTTCGTCTTGTTGCCAAGGAATTTCAGTTTTTAATTGCGAAAAAATTTCATCTGCCACTTTTTGATCAAAAAAATGAGGATAATAAATAATTTCTGCGTTTGGCAGATTAAAAATTACTGGTTCTGATTTAAATAGGGAATTCATTTTACAAAAATAAAGAGAAAAACGGAGATTTTCAGCTCTATTTTTCTCTTTAGAATATAAAAATCGAATAAATTAATATTTGATATTTATTTTTGTGATGGCAATATTTTATAATTAATTTGTTCGAAAATGCTTTATTAAATAAAATATATTTACTCCTAAAATGAAAGCATTGGAAATAATTATTGGCCAAGAAGTCGCCAATAGGAAACCATAGACAACAAATAATACGCAACCCGTCGAATTTATGATTCGTAAGGTGTTAATATTTTTCATTAAAAAGGAAATCATTAAAACCAATGAAGCCAAGTAACCTACCCCTTCTGTCATCGAAATATCAAACATAATTTTTTGTTTTAGTGGAGGGCAAAAGTAAGGTATAGTTGTGGGTTGAATGCTAGAAATCTTCTATTTTTTAAAACAATCCTTCCAAAGCCTTGTTTTGTATTCCAATTTTGGAGGAATCAAAGTTCAATTTGTTTTGCAAAAGTGAAGCATAAACACTTCTGAAATCAATCTGGTGTTTCAAATCACCATTATCCAAATCGGAAAGATTGGGGTTGTTGCCAATAATTTTCCCTCGATTATTCCCGCCGATGACAAACATAGGAGCTGCTGTTCCGTGGTCGGTTCCGTGTCCGTTGTCTTTTACGCGACGACCAAATTCAGAGAAAACAACGATAGTTACATTTTGCAATTGTTGCGATTTTTTCAAATCTTCATAGAAACTATACACGGCATCGTTCAGTTCCGTCAATTTGTTTTTGTGTATGGCCAATTGATTGTCGTGGGTATCAAAACCGCCGAGCGAAGTATAATACACTTTGGAATTCAGATTTCCTTTTATCAATTTCGAAATCCATTCCAGGTTTTTTGCCAAACCTGTTTTTGGATAAACCACATCCGAAGCGGCTGTTTTTGCCAATGCTTTCTGAATGTCGTCGGAACCTTCCACTACAGAATTGGCTATTTTTCGAACAAAATCCAATTGTGGATTTTTGGATAATTGACCATCATTTTCAGCTTTGATTTTGGTTTTGAATCGGTCAGGGTCTTTTACCGTAATCGAATTGGGTTCTTCCCCTTTCAACGCTAAATTATCGATAGAATCCAAGTTAATTCCCGCTGTAGGTTGGTGTTCTTTGCATTGCAAATCGAGATAACGACCGAGCCAGCCATCACTTAAATATTCCTGATGGGTTGGTGCGGTTTGCCAAATTTCCTGACTTCGGAAATGAGAACGAACCGGATTCGGATAACCCACATTTTGTATCACTGATAAATCCCCACTTTGTTGTATTGCTGCAAATCCTTTCAAAGCGGGATGAAAAGCCATTCCTTTTGACGAATTCAAAACCTCAGTTTTAGAAATAGAAATCTTTGGACGCAAGTTATAATAAAGCACATCTTCAAACGGGATAAAGGTGTTGAGGCCGTCATTTCCACCATTCAATTGAACGAAAACCACGCATTGTTCTCCCAAAACCAAATTATTTTGGGAACCAAAGGAGTATAAAAAATTAGGTAATAAAAGTGAACCGCCTGTGAAAGTTCCTGTGAGTGCTAAAAAATTTCTTCTGTTCATAATGCTAGACTTAAATGAGTTGAAATTCAGGAGTTTTTACCATAAAATTGAACAATCGTATCACGGCATTTTCCGAACCTTCGGTCTTGCTGTCGAAATCGTATTTTAATAATTGTTCAAAATCTTGCTGATTGCCTGCCTCTTTTTGAAATAATAATCTTTCCGAAAGTTGAGCAATGATTTCCTTACTGTTGCCTTCTTTGTTCCAATTCAATTTTACATTCAGTTGTTGATTTGGGTTTTGCTTCATCATTGAATTTTCGTTCATATCCTTTTGGCCTCTAGCTATATTCTTTCCATTGCAAAGCAAATCGGCTGCGTTGTTACGTTGTAAGAAAACTTGAGAAGTGAGCCAAGAATTTCCTCCGTCCCAACCTTTCACATTGGGTTGGTTGAACAAGTCCATCCCTTGTTCCTTAAGGAAAAAAGATATTAATTTTGCATTAGGATTGGTAACGTTCAGTTCGTCCAATAATTGCAAACTGTATTCCAAAGGATTTTTTATTTTGGAACCCGCATTGTTTTTGGAAAATTCTTCTGTAAAAATTTTGGTTAATAATGGTTTGATTTCAAAGTTCATTTTCTTGAAATAATCGCCATAATAACGTACCAATTCTTCTTTTGGATTGTCGTAGATGAACCATTTCAATATTTTTCGAGTAATTAAATACGGAATGTTGGGTTGTTCGAAAATGATGTCAATCATTTCATCGACTTTGAAATTTCCTTTTTTTCCGAGGTAAACAAAGGGTTCGTTTTCTTCGAAAAATTTTCTGTAAATAGCATTTTCTTCGCCAATGCCTAATCCGGCCAATCCTTTTGCCCCGTTTTTAATATCTTCTTCGCTGTAATTTCCGATTCCAAGTGTGAAAAGCTCGAGCAATTCCCGACTTAAGTTTTCGTTGAGTTTATCTTTTCTATTTTCTAGATTGTCTAGATAGCGAATCATGGCATTACTTTGGATTATTTTCTTGGTCAAGGTTTTATAGTTGCCAAAAGCATTCTCCCTGAGGATTTGATTGTGCTGAAAAATCCAGTAATTCACCTTTACTTTTTGGAAAGTGGAAACATAATGATTGTGCCAAAAACAAGTCATTTTCTCGCGAAGCGGAAATTCTTCGTTTATCATTTTATCAATCCACCAAGATTTCATTTCGACTGAAATCTGTATTTCCTTTTTGAGCATTTCCTTTTTTGCTTCGGGATCTGCTGCATTTAAAGTTTTTCGGATTTCTTTTAGTTCTTGAGATGACTTTGGACTATCTTCCAAAAAGACTGGAATTTTTGAATCCAATTTTGTGTCAAAGGACTGTTCTAAGAACTTTTTTAAGCCGGTTTTTTCGATAGTTTTAGCTTGTTTTGCCGAATATCCGAGTCGCAAGGACCAAAGAGTTGATTTATCCATAATCTTAAATGCTATAAAAATTAGACTTAGATTTTGTAAAAGGGTTTAATTGGATACGATTTTTTTACTTGTGATTATTCTTCTTTATCTTTTTTATCCGTCAAATCACTCAAATGCAATCGCAAGGCATCTACAGAAATATTGATTTCCCAAAAGGATAATCCTAATGAAATAAGCAAACTAAGCAAACTCAACCCAAAAAGGTAAACGGCAAATAGTTGCTGGCTTAAAAAAAGTAAAAGCATTGTAAATACAGAAAGGAATAAGCACAGAACACCTGCCATTTGCATATATCGAATAAGGGTCAACCTTAAATTAAGGGTTTTAATTTCCAATAAAACCAAACTACTTTCTTTTTCTTTGTATGCTTTTTTTAAATCTCTAATTACACTTGCAATTGTTAAGAATCTATTGGTGTAAGCCAATAGAATTAATGAAGTGGCGGAGAAAAGTAGTGCAGGAGTTTCTATGTTTAGGGTCATTATGTTTTTGTTTATCACTTAATATAATTTCAACATTCAAAGTTCGGGAATCTAAATTAAACAAGCTGTATTTTTAA
>JAYVIK010000092.1:0-15870 GCA_043770265.1 Flavobacterium sp.
GGTGCCATTTCTTCGAGTACGGAAATTATTTCTTTGATTTTCATTTTAAGCTAATTTTACAGTCCAACAAATTAACGAATAAACCAATCAACTTTAAAATGAATCCTATAGGATTTTTGTATATTTGTAAATCAAAATCAATGGCTATGACAACAATAACCTTAAAAATCGACAAACGCACCAAAGCAGGAAAGGCATTTATGGCAATGTCAGAATCTTTTTTTCAAAATGTTGAAGGAATTGAGATTGTTGAAAATAATTCTCGAAAAATAACAAATGATGAAGATTTATATGATCCTGAATTTGTAAAAATGATTTTAGAGAGAGATGCTGATATAAAAAGCGGTAAATCAAAATGTATAACTATTGATCCTGATGATATATGGGGAAGTTTAGGCTTAAAATAGAACCCAGAGCAAGTTTAGATATTGCAAAACATAAAAAATCAGGCAATCAAGCCAGTATTAAGAGAATCTCCAAGATTTTGATAGAATTGTCTGAAACACCTTTTGAAGGAATAGGAAATCCAGAAGCATTGAAATACCAACTTTCAGGATTTTGGTCTAGAGAAATTAACAAGAAAGACAGACTCATATATAAAGTCGAAGAAGAAATTGTAACTGTATTTATCATTTCCGCAATGGGACATTATTCCGATAAATGATTATGAATTTAATTCGAAGAATACTCTTTCCTTTCGCCATTTTGTATGGATTAATTACTAGTATTCGGAATTTTCTTTATGATAAGGGAATTCTAAAATCATATTCTTTTGATATTCCAATTATTGCAGTCGGAAATCTAAGTGTAGGCGGTACCGGAAAAACACCTCAAATTGAATATTTGATTCGGTTGCTTTCGCCAAAATATAAAGTAGCCACATTGAGTCGTGGATACAAAAGACAATCTAAAGGATTTATTATAGCAGATTCCACTTCAAATGCCGAAATCCTTGGAGACGAACCGTTTCAGTTTTACACAAAATTCAAAGATATTCAAGTAGCAGTTGATGCTGATAGGAAAAACGGCGTTGAACAATTGCTTTCACGAACTGAAAAGCCAGATATTATATTGCTTGATGATGCTTTTCAACATCGCAAAGTTAAGGCAGGTTTTTATATTTTACTGACCTCTTATGACGATTTGTATTCGGATGATTTTATGTTGCCAACGGGAAATTTGCGTGAAAGTAGGAGTGGAGCAAAAAGAGCTGATGTGGTAATTGTTACAAAATGTCCAGCAAATCTTTCGCTTGACGAGCAAAATAAAATCAAGAGATTCCTCCTACTTCGGACACGAGGGTTAAGCCCGAATTGGCGAAGCAATGACAAGGGTGAAAATCAACAATTGTATTTCTCTTATATCGATTATGATGAATTCATTTATTCAGAAGACAAAACGATGAGAGTGAGTGAAATCAAAAATGTTGATAAATTACTTTTGGCTGGAATAGCAAAACCCAATCCGTTTTTTGCATATTTGCAAAGCGAAAAAGATGAAAAATTAGTATATGCTGACCATCATTGTTTTACGGAAAATGACATCAATGAAATTGAAAATAAATCACAAAACAAAATAATCATCACAACAGAAAAAGATTTCGTGAGATTGAAAGGAAGTGTTCCAAAAGAGAAGCTTTTCTATTTGCCTATACGAAGTTCGTTTCTTTCTAAAGGAGAAAATTTTGACAAAACCATTACAAATTATGTGGGAGCAAGTACAAGAAACCGTTAGTTTTATAAAAGAAAAAACCAATTTTACTCCAGAATATGGTGTGATTTTAGGCTCAGGATTGGGCAGTTTTACTGATGATATTAAAATTGAATTCACTTTGCCTTATAGCGAAATTCCAAATTTTCCCGTTTCGACCGTTCAAGGGCATAAAGGCGCTTTGGTTTTTGGTACTATTGGCGACAAAAAAGTTGTTGCTATGCAAGGTAGATTTCATTTTTATGAAGGGTATTCGATGAAAGAAGTAACTTTTCCGGTTCGCGTTATGAAATATTTAGGTGTCGAAAAATTAGTAGTTTCAAATGCTTCTGGTGGTGTAAATCCAAATTATGAAGTAGGTTCGATTGTGATTTTGAAAGATCAAATCAATATGATGCCGGAACATCCTTTGAGAGGAAAAAATGACGAACGTTTTGGCCCTCGTTTTTTGAATATGAGTGAGCCTTTTTCTAATAATATGATTTCGATGGCTAAAGCAGTAGCCAAAAAACTTAACATAACGGTACAAGATGGTATTTATCTTGGACTTCAAGGTCCCACATTTGAAACGCTTGCCGAATATAAAATGGTAAAAATTCTAGGTGCTGATTGTGTGGGAATGTCCACCGTTCCCGAAGTAATTGTTGCCCGCCATATGGACATGGAATGCTTCGGATTGTCTGTTATTACCGATATGGGCAACGAAGAAAATATAGAATCTGTTTCTCACGACGAAGTTCTTGAAGCTGCCAAAAAAGCCGAACCACACGTGAGAAGTTTGATTAAAGAATTGATTCTAAATTATTAGAATTAGTTAAAATAATTAAATCAATAATGCGGGAGGAATAACCAATTTCATTATCATACCAACCCACAACTTTTACCATTTTATCGATCACCGAGGTAAGTTGAGCATCAAATAAACAGGAATTTTTGTTGCCAATAACATCTACAGAAACTATTGGATCTTCGGTGTAAGCTAAAATTCCTTTCAAATTTGTTTGCGAAGCTAGTTTGAAAGCTGCATTGATTTCCTCTATGGTCACTGCTCGTTTTACATTGAAAGTAATGTCGGTCAATGAGCCATCAGGAACGGGTACACGAATGCCACAACCTCCAATTTTGCCTTCAAATTCAGGAAAAATCTTCGTCAAAGCTTTGGCGGCACCAGTTGTTGTTGGTACAATAGATTGACTAGCACCACGAGCGCGACGCAAATCTTTGTGCGGCTGATCGTGAAGACTTTGGTCGGTTGTAAAAGAGTGAATAGTGGTAATATAGGCTTGTTCAATTCCGCAAAGTTCATTGATGATTTTTATCATCGGAGCAGCGTTGTTTGTGGTGCAACTAGCGTTAGAAATGATGGTTTCGGTTACATCAAGAATAGATTCATTAACACCCAAAACCACTGTTTTTATTTCTTCAACTTCAGAAGGAGCGGAGAGAATTACTTTTTTGGCTCCAGCCAAAATATGGGCATTAATTTCATTGAAAGTATGGTATTTTCCGGTGGATTCCACGACTACATCAATATTTACGGATTTCCAATCAAGGTTTGAAATGCTTCTTTCGTGGAAAAACAGGAAATGTTTTCCTTCCACTATAATTCCTTTTTCATCAGACGAAACTTCGAAAGGTAAAACACCGTGAATGCTGTCGTATTTGATTAAATGCGCCATCGTTTTGGTGTCGGCAATGTCGTTTATGGCAATCACTTCTATGGACGGATGGTTCAAAAGCAAGCGAAATAAATTTCGTCCAATGCGACCAAAACCATTTATGGCAATTCTTGTTTTCATTTTTTTGTTTAAAGTTTCATGTTTAAAGTTTCAAGTTAAGCAACTTTAAACCTGAAACGTTTTTTATAAAATATGCTTTTGTGCTTTGTATGAAGAGCGTACCAGCGGACCACTTTCTACGTGACGGAAGCCTAATTCCAATCCAAATTTTTCATATTTTGCGAATTGTTCTGGAGTTATGAATTCTTTTACAGGTAAATGTTTTTTGCTCGGTTGTAAGTATTGGCCAATGGTTACGATATCTACTTTGGCATCGTATAAATCCCGCATCGTTTGGAACACTTCTTCTTCTAATTCGCCAAGTCCTAACATAATTCCCGATTTGGTTCTATTGATTCCCTGTTCTTTCAAGTATTTCAATACTTCTAAACTTCGGTCATATTTGGCTTGAATTCTTACTTCACGCGTCAATCTACGAACGGTTTCTACGTTGTGTGACACCACTTCTGGGTTCGCTTCTACAATTCTATCTATGTTTCTTTCGATGCCTTGAAAATCTGGAATTAATGTTTCCAATGTTGTGTTTGGGTTCATTCTGCGAATGGCTTTCACGGTTTCTATCCAAATAATGGAGCCGCCATCTTTCAAATCATCTCTATCCACGCTCGTGATTACGGCATGTTTGATGTTCATTATTTTGATGGAACGCGCTACTTTCTCTGGTTCATCCCAATCTACGGTTTCGGGTCTTCCGGTTTTTACGCCGCAAAATCCACAAGAACGGGTGCAGATATTTCCTAAAATCATAAACGTTGCCGTTCCCTCGCCCCAACATTCGCCCATATTCGGGCAACTTCCCGAGGTGCAAATGGTGTTCAGCTTGTATTTATCTACTAAACCGCGAAGTTCTGTATATTTTTGACCGATTGGAAGTTTTACTCTCAACCATTTTGGCTTTGCCACAGGTAATGCATGTTCTAAAACAGTTTCCATAAATTATTTTTTGAAGGTGCAAAGATAAGCAAAGTGATTTTAGATATTAGATATTAGATTTTAGATTTTTAACTAGATTAATGGAAATAGTATCGTTATTCATAAATTAAGTTAGAGCTAAATTTTTTTGTTGAATTTTTTTTAACTGTTCTCACTAATAAACCTAATCATCTTATCATTATGGATAATTTTTGAATTACTATAACGATTTAGTAATTATTTATAATTAGTTCAGATTTAAATAAATGTGATAATTTAATAATTAATGCTGAAATCTATTTTTTTTTAAATTTAATTCACTACTTTCGCCAAAATCATTCAATATTTATAGTGTTTTAGCTATTTTTAACATCTGTTTGATTTTGTAATTTAAATCTAAAATGTTAACTGAAATTTAATTTTGAGAGCCAAAAACATAACAGTTCATAATAAAAATAAATAAATAAATATTTAATATTTGCCATTAAATAATTGTTTATGAATTACAGTTCAGGTATGAAAATATTTGGATTTAATTAAGATAATTATTAATAAAACGAACAAAACAAAAAACCCCAAACCAAACCCCCCCAAACTACAATGTCAAACTATTATATAGAATTATCAAACAGGATACTCAATAAGGCCAAATTGAATGAAGATTCGTCTTCTTACCGAAGAGAATTGAATCAATTAAGGATGGGTTGCTTACAATCAAAATTGAATACCGACGAGTTAAAAACAATTTTTTGGGTAAATATTTATAATGCCTATCTGATGATTATGATCAATGAGCAAATAGAAAAGAAAAAAATTTTTAAACTCAAGAGAATCAAATTTTCAAATCATCTCCTTTCTTTGAATGATATTGAATTTGGAATTCTCAGAATGCGAAATTTCAATTTAGGTTTTTATAAAATATTCAATCCTTTTTATCCTTCCTTTGTAAAAAAAATGGCTCTTAACAAATGGGATGACACCATAATTCCTAAATTGAATAAAAATATTTTAAATTCTATCTCTCAAGTCTAATATTTTTTGTTTACCCAAAAACATTAATTTATTTTTACATATAAACGAACCTATATGTTTTTGATTGAATCACTTATCTGAACTTATATGACTTTTATGGTATGATTATATACAAATAGCTGTTTCACGACAATAATTAGTTCTTCAATTTAGCTATTTTGATTTAAGGACTATTTGATACCTCTAATCAAAGTAAAAAATCTTCTCCTAAATAAAATTTAATCAAAGCATTGTTATAAAGCAATTCATATTTTGATTGAATCAATTTAGCTTGGGAATTATTAAAATTGTACTTAGTTAAATTCAATTCGCTGATGTTGATCTTGCCTAGTCTGAATTTTAAGGTATCGACTTCATAGCTTTTTTGTACAAAATTGAATGCTATGGCAGAAACCTCATTTTTTTTAAGTGAGGTTTTTGCATCTGTAATTGATTTTGAAACTTCTTTAGAAAGTATATTAGTAGTAATTTCTGTGTTTATTTTAGATTATTTGAATAGTAATTTATTGGCCTTAATCTTTGCATAGTTGTCAAACCTCGATAGAATTGGTACTATAACGCTAATTCTAAAAATATTAATTTCATTATTTTTTAGTTGCTCATCAAATGAAACAATAGTATTTGTAAAGGGCACAATATTAGTATTGGTATAATTTGCGCCATATTGATACATCAAACTAACGGTAGGATATAAAGTTGATCTTGACAACGCCAGAGCGGTTTTGGCTCTTTTTTCTTGCATCAAACTCATTTCATAAGAAGGATTTATTGCAGTAGCTTTTTTTATTGAAGAATATGGATTTTCTTCTAATGTTAGATTGTTGTCTAAACTTAAAAAAGGTTTTACGAGTTCAATTTCACTCTCCAATGGAATATTCATCAACTGTTTTAGAGCAACAAAGTTATCAATTAAAAAATTTTGATTGGTTAATAAAATCATTTCTTCAGTCGCTTTTTGTGATTTTACATTAAAGACTTCGCTTTCAGTAATTGCACCGGAATCGAATTTCAATAGTGTTAATTCCAACTGCTTTTCGCTCAATTTTATTTGATTTTGATTGGAAGCTATCATTTCTTGCAAATACAGAATTGTTATAAACTTTTCTGCTAAACTAATGGTAATTTCGTTTTCAATTTTTTTAACGGCACTTTTACTTATTTTGCTATCCTCTTTGGCTAATTTTATAGAATTTAGAGCAGAAAGCCCTGAAAATAAATTGAAAGAGGTATTGATTTTTTGTGAGACCACAATTATTGTTATATTTGACCGATATAAATTAGCTCTAATGACAGTGAAAATACTTTTATGTTTTTCTCATAAATATAAAATATTGTAACAAATAGCAGAAAAAAAACTTTCTGTAAGCAGACAGAGCTCCTAAAAAAAATTATAAAAAAATGAAATTACTCGAAGGAAAAGTAGCCATAATTACTGGCGCAAGTCGCGGAATAGGAAGAGGTATAGCAGAAGTTTTTGCAAAACACGGGGCAAATGTTGCGTTTACCTATAGTTCATCAGTAGAATCTGCATTAGCTTTAGAAAACGAATTGAACGCTTTAGGAATAAAAGCCAAAGGGTATCAATCGAATGCAGCCGATTTCAACGAAGCCCAAACTTTTGTTGATGCTGTTTTAGCCGAATTTGGAACCGTTGATATTTTAATTAACAACGCCGGAATTACCAAAGACAATTTGCTAATGCGAATGTCCGAATCTGATTTTGACCAAGTAATCAACGTGAATTTGAAATCGGTTTTCAATATGACCAAAGCCATTCAAAAGACTTTCTTGAAAAAACGTGCAGGTTCCATCATTAATATTAGTTCGGTCGTAGGGGTTTCTGGAAATGCCGGTCAAACTAATTATGCAGCTTCTAAAGCTGGTGCCATAGGATTTACAAAATCGGTAGCCTTGGAATTAGGTTCTCGTAATATTCGTTGCAACGCGATTGCTCCAGGATTTATCGAGACTGAAATGACCGCCAAGTTGAGCGAAGATGTAGTAAAAGGATGGAGAGAAGGAATTCCTTTAAAACGCGGCGGAACAACTGAAGATGTTGCCAATGCTTGTCTATTTTTAGCTTCGGATATGAGTGGGTACATTACAGGTCAAGTCTTGAATGTTTGCGGAGGAATGCTCACTTAATGGAGTGTTCAGTATTCAGATTTTCAGTATTCAGTTTTGTATTACTCAAAAACCACTGTGAAAATTAGAAATCTTAATGACTGACCACTAAAAAACTGATCACTGATCACTAAAAAAAATGACAACAAACACCATTCTATTACTATTGCTTTCTTTGCTAATAGCGGGTGGTTTGTCTTTTTTTCAATATTATTACAAAGCCAAGACCAAGTCGAAAGTGAATTTGGTTTTGGCTTTTTTGCGTTTTCTATCCATTTTCGGGATTTTATTGTTGTTGATCAATCCCATAGTCAGCAGAAAAACATTCGAAACCATAAAAACTCCTTTGCCCATTGTTGTTGATAATTCGAGTTCTATTGTTGATTTAAAAGCGAACGAAGTTTCTTTGGAATTGTATAAAAAGCTGTTCCAAAACAAAGAGCTGCAAGATAAATTTGAGGTACAATCCTATCAATTTGGTAATGAATTTGAACAATCAGAAAAGTTCGATTTCAAGGGAACTCAAACCAATTTGGATGAAGTGGCCAAGAGTTTAAAAAGTATTTATAAAAACTCGATTTTTCCAACGGTTATAATCACAGACGGAAACCAAACTTCGGGAAATGATTATGTCTATTCTTTTGATGGCAATAATAAAGTTTATCCATTGGTTGTTGGTGATACCACAAAATTCTTGGATTTAAAAGTAAGTCAATTGAATGTCAATAAATACGCTTTTCAGAAGAATAAATTCCCTGTGGAAGTATTTTTGAACTATTCTGGAAACAAAAGTATAACTGCAAATTTTACGATTTCGCAAGGAAATTCAGTTTTAAGCAAACAAACGGTTTCATTTTCACCATCCAAAAAATCAATGATTTTGAATGTCTTGCTTCCAGCTGATAAAGTAGGATTGCAAGTTTTTCAAGCAACGATTTCGTCTAACCAAAAAGAGAAAAATACCTATAATAATACCAAAAATTTTGCCGTTGAAGTCATTGATCAAAAGACCAATATTGCAATCGTTTCAGCAATAAACCATCCGGATATTGGGGCTTTGAAACGTGCTATAGAAACTAATGCACAGCGAAAAGTGACTATAGTTAAACCAAATTCAATCAATTCATTACTAGATTATAATGTTCTAATTTTGTACCAACCTACGAATGAATTCAAGTCAGTTTTTGAGAAGAACAAATTAGCTGGAATTAATACTTTTATTGTTACCGGAAACAGTACCGATTTCAATTTTTTGAACCAACAACAAACTAATTTGGTCTTCAAAATGAGTAGTCAAAAAGAAGATTATTTGGCCGAATTCAATTCACAATTCAATCTTTTTGCGATTGATAATTTGGGTTTCGAAAATTTTCCACCTTTGCAAAATGCGTTTGGAACGATTACTACAAATGGAAGTGTTTCGACATTGCTTTCGTCCAAAATAAGAAATATTAATACCAATGCGCCTTTATTGGCTTTTGCCGAAAATCAAGGCAAACGTTCGGCTTTTTTGTTGGGAGAAAATAGTTGGAAATGGCGTTTGCAAAGCCATGTTGATAATCAATCTTTCGAGAAATTTGATGTCTTTGTGGATAAAATTATTCAATTTTTGGCTTCGAATGATTCTAAAAAATCATTAGTTGTTAATCACGAAAGTTTCTATAATTCGGGTGAAGCAATTGAAATTTCAGCATCTTATTTCAATAAAAACTACGAATTTGACGAAAAAGCACGTTTGACTATTTCGGTTACCAATTCGAAAACAAAGCAAACCAAAAACTACGATTTACTGAGAGGCAATAATTCATTTAAAGTCAATTTAGACGGACTTTCAGCAGGACAATATAATTTTATTGTAAAAGAATTGAACTCGGGAACGAGTCATTCGGGACATTTCGAAGTTCTGGATTTTGACATCGAAAAACAATTTGTCAATCCTGATGTGGAGAAACTGAATCAATTGGCAACCCAAACTCAAGGAAATGCTTATTACCCAAATCAAGTGGATGGTTTGATTAAAATACTTTTATATAACGAAAATTATAAGGCAATCCAAAAAGAAATCGTCAGCAAAACTCCTTTGATTGATTGGATTTGGTTGTTGATTATAATAGCAATTACATTGTCTTCGGAGTGGTTTTTAAGGAAATATAATGGAATGTTATAATGTTTTAATGAAACGTTTTTCTTTTGATTAAATGAAATTTTAGACGCATATAATCATACCATTGCGCAATAAAAAGAAAAAAAGCAGCAACTAAAAGTGTTTTTATTTCGAGTATTTGATATATGATTCCTCCTGAAAAACAACCCAAGAAAAAGAATGAAATAATAGATAATCGTAAAAAAATGTTGGTTTTCAATTTTTTTACTTCTTCGGGTTTTTTGTAGAAAAATAACTGTGATAATTCGATTCCCAAATCTGTAAAAAGTCCCGTTAAATGCGTGGTTCGAACTGTCGATCTAGAAATATTGGTTACTAAGGAATTTTGAATCCCCATAGCAAGAAGCATAAAAAAAGCTGTCCATTTCCCTCCTAAAGTAAATATACCGGAACTAGCCCCAAAAAAGCCAACCGCTATTAAAATAATCATTTCAAGAGTTATTGGAAAAATGTGTGACAAGTCGGGATTTCTTAACGAAATTAATTCCTGTAAAAAACTAGAGAGAAAAGAACCTAGCAAAAAGAAAATTGTAAATAGAAAAAAGGTAATCGCTGTAGCATAATCGTGTCTCATTATTTCTTCTGCAAAAAAAGCGAAATGTCCTGTTACGTTGGTAGTCAGTGTTTTTAAGGCTAAAACACCCGTAATATTGACCAATCCTGCCACAAATGATAGCAAAGTTGCCAATCTCAAATTGTGAGCAAAAGTTCGATTTTTTCCTTTATGACGAAACATACTATTTGATTTTAAGGAACTACAAGGTTTTGTTTAAATACAAATTTACACCAATTTTAAACCATTAAGAGAATTTAGGAAATTAAGTTTTTAAGTCTTCAAAAATAGATTACTCGAACATTTGATAAAGTAAGCATGTCTGCGATAGGTTGAATTTTAGAAATAAATTTGTCAAAATAACCATGAATTTTTAGGAAAATAGATTACCCATTTAAAAAAAAATTTGTATTTTGTCCTGAATTAAAGTTTACAATTCAAATTTTATCCAAATATAAACGAAATGAAAAATCTAATTATCATTCGACACGCAAAATCCAGTTGGGATTTTCTTTTCCAGGATTTTGATAGACCATTGGAGCAACGAGGTATTGATGATGCCCATTTGGTTGCTTCAGATTGTAAAAAATATGTGCCTAACAATTTCGTTATGCATTCTAGTACAGCAAAAAGAGCTCGTGAAACAGCAAAAATTTTTGCAAAAACGCTTTTATATCCTCACGAAAGCATCGTTTTTAATGACAATCTTTATACTTTTGATGAAAATAAATTAGAAAAGGTTATCAAATCAAGTAGAAATGATTTTGATACTGTTATTCTTTTTGGTCATAATGATGCGATTACCAATTTTGTTAATAAATTTGGAGACATTTACATTGATAATATTCCCACATCAGGATTAGTATGGTTGCAATTTGATACTGATAGTTGGGAAACTATACAAAAGGGCAAAACCATAAAAACAATATTTCCTAAAAAGTTAAAATAAATAGCGTGAATAAGTACAAATATATAGAAAGAGAAAAAAGTTGGTTAAACTTCAATGCAAGAGTATTACAAGAATCAGCAGACGATAGCGTACCTTTATTGGAAAGATTGCGTTTTTTAGGAATTTTTTCTAATAATTTAGACGAGTTTTTCAGAGTTCGTTTTGCAGCTATTAGACGATTAAGTTTGTCTGGAATATCAGGAAAAAATCATTTTGGGGGTATTTCTGCTAGTCAATTGTTGAAAGAAATTACCGAAATAGTTATTGAGCAACAATCCGAAAGTTTGCGCATTTTAAATACTATTGAGGCTAAACTCGAAACCGAGGGTATCTTTATTATTGATGAAAATCACATATCGGCAGATCAAGAACTGTTTTTGAAAGACTTTTTTATTCAAAAACTAAGCCCCGAATTGATTACCATAATTTTAAATGATTTGGCCGAATTCCCTATATTAAAAGATTCTGTTGGGTATTTAGCGGTAAAATTGGTGATGAAAAAAAATGCTGAGGTTCATTATGCCATGATCGAAATTCCGAATACCATCAATCGTTTTGTAGTTTTGCCTTCTAATGATGAAAAACAGCATGTGATTTTAATAGACGATGTGATACGACATAATTTGGGGAGTATCTTTAATATTTTTGATTATCAAAGTGTCTCAGCCCACATGATAAAAATTACTCGTGACTCACAATTAGAAATGGATAGTGATTTGAGTAAAAGTATGCTCGAAAAGATTGCTTCAAGTGTAAAAGACAGAAGAATAGGAGAACCTGTCCGTTTTATATATGATGAATTAATTGAAAAAGACACCTTGAATTTTATTCTCGATAAAATGCATATTATTTCGTCGGATAGCATTATACCCGGTGGTAAATACCATAATAGACGAGATTATATGAAGTTTCCAAATCTTGGTAGATACGATTTACTTTATACCACTAATCCTCCTTTGCCAGTACCTGGACTGAATCTTGAAGGGAGTATTCTTACCAAAATCAGCCAAAAGGATTATTTGATTCATGCGCCTTTTCAATCTTTTTCGTATTTATCCAAGTTTTTGCGCGAAGCTGCTTTAGATCCAAAGGTAGTCTCCATAAAAATTACCTTGTATCGATTGGCTAAGAATTCTCAAATAATTAGTTCCTTAATTAATGCTGCCAAAAACGGCAAAAAAGTTACAGTACAAATCGAATTGCAAGCACGTTTTGATGAAGCTTCGAATATATCTTATGCAGAACAAATGCAAACCGAAGGCATCAATCTTATTTTTGGAATAAAAGGACTTAAAGTACACAGTAAGGTTTGTGTTATCGAAAGAGTAGAAGAGAACTCCATAAGACGGTATGGCTTTATTTCTACTGGGAATTTTAACGAGCAAACCGCCAAAATTTATACCGATGTTACTCTTTTGACAAGTCATCAAAAAATATTGAAAGACGCTTCCAAAATTTTTGAATTTTTCAATATCAATTACCGACTTTACAGATACAAGCATTTAATAGTTTCGCCACATTATACCCGCTCTCGTTTTAATAAAATGATAGACCGAGAAATGGCAAATGCGATCAATGGTACAGAAGCTTATATTAAATTGAAAATGAACAGTTTGTCTGATTTTGAATTAATAGATAAATTGTATGATGCTAGTAATGCAGGTGTAAAAATACAACTCGAAGTAAGAGGAATTTGTTCATTAATACCAGGTTTACCAGGTATGAGCGAAAATATTGAAGCCATAAGTATCGTTGATAATTATTTGGAACATTCAAGAATTTATATTTTTGGCAATGCTGGAGATCCCGAAGTATATATTTCGTCCGCCGATTTTATGACTAGAAATCTCGATGCCAGAGTGGAAGTTACGTGTCCTATTTATGATGAAAAAATTAAAAAAGAATTGATCGATATATTTGATATAGGGTGGCAAGGAAATGTAAAAGCGCGTTATCATTCTGAAAAATTGGATAATAAATATAGAGTTCGCAAAGGATACGAACCTATTTTTAGAGCTCAAATCGAAACCTATAAATACTATCAGAATAAAGTAGAAATCAATCACGAAAATGTGTAATAAGAAGTTGTTCGCAAAAAATAAAAATAAAATTAATGTTGAATCCATCTGAGATTAAACCAAGTAAAGAGGAAACTCTAATTATAAAAAAATACGCAGCCATTGATATTGGTTCTAATGCGATGCGTTTGCTCATAACTTACATTGTTGAACAAGAAGGCAAGGAAGCGCAATTTAACAAGAACTCCTTAGTTCGTGTACCTATTCGTTTGGGACAAGATTCCTTTACTGTTGGAGAAATTTCTGAAGAAAACATTGACAGAATGATTGACGCGATGAAAGCATTCCGCCTCTTGATGAAGGTTCATAAAGTCGAAAAATACAAAGCACTTGCCACCTCGGCAATGCGTGAAGCCTATAATGGAAAAGAAGTTGTTGAGATTATCAAAGAAAAAGCAGGCATCGAAATTGAAATAATCGACGGCAAAAAAGAAGCCATAATAATCGCATCAACCGATTTGCATCATTTGCTAAAATCCGACAAAACCTATTTATATGTAGATGTAGGCGGTGGAAGTACCGAATTTTCACTTTTTGATAACGGAAAATTGGTAGTTTCAAGATCATTCAAAGCAGGAACCGTTCGATTTTTGAATAATATGGTTTGTGATATCGTTTGGGAAGAAATGGAAAAATGGATCAAAACCAATACCCAAGATTATGACGAGGTAATCCTTATTGGTTCTGGCGGAAACATTAATAAATTATTCAAAATGTCGGGTAAATTACAAGACAAACCTTTGTCATATATTTATTTGAATTCGCAATATGCCTACCTGAATTCCTTGACTTACGAACAAAGAATATCAGAATTAGGTTTGAATCCTGACCGTTCTGACGTAATTATTCCAGCGACCCAAATCTATCTTAACGCTATGAAATGGAGCGGAGCCAGAAATATATACGTTCCTAAAATTGGGCTTTCGGATGGAATTGTGAAGGCGATGTATTATGGAAAAATTTAAGAAATTATTGTTTCATCTCCAACCCATTCGCTTTTAAGTTTTTTTTGGTATTCCTATTTCCTTTTAAAGACATTAATTGCCTCCAGCTTTTGCTGGAGGAATTGAATTTAGCTCATTTTTAATGGCTTTAGCTAATAATCTAATTGTTTTGGCTAAAGTCATTTCAATACTGATTCCTTATTCATCCAGCTAAGGTTCATCAAGTTACACTTTTTTGTCATTTCGACCAAAGAGTAATTACATAGCGACTGCCATAAAAGCGAACAACGAATGAGATAGCTTCGCCAGTTCGCTTTCGTTCTTTCCTTCGTTCCTCTAAATGACAAAACAACGACTTTTTTCCTAAACATTACTGCTTAAAAATGGTTTCAATTTTCTATCTATAATCTTATATTTTATAAAATTTAAGCTTAAATCTTTTTTGTTTTTTGTAATACTAATTATATATAAGTGGCAATTATATAACTTTTACTAATTATTCTGTAAGCTGCAATCCTAAAGACACCCCCACCTTTGCAGAATAATTAATAAATGAATATAACTTAAATTTAAATAAAATGAAAAAAGTAATCTTAATGGTTGCATTCGTTGCCTTATCAATCACAAATGGTAAAGCTCAAACGACAACCGACAATCGTAATGCAGTGTCTTTTGGAATAAAAGCGGGTGCAAATTTTTCAAATGTGTATGATTCAGAAAACCAAGATTTTGTTGCGGATGGCAAATTTGGTTTTGCTGCTGGTGCTTTCGTTGCCATTCCATTAGGAAAATTCATTGGCATTCAGCCAGAGATTTTGTACTCTCAAAAAGGATTCAAATCCACAGGGACCTATTTTGGAAGCACTTATGAATTGACCAGAACAACCGAATTTATTGATGTCCCAATTTTATTAGCGGTAAAACCAATTGGGCAATTAACCTTGTTATTCGGGCCTCAATTTTCGTATTTGATGAAACAAAAAGACGAATTCACAGGTGGGAATATTAATGCAATCCAACAACAAGAGTTCGACAATAATGACATTACCAAAAACATTATGGGTTTAACGGGTGGAGCGGATGTCAATCTTAGTGATAATCTAGTTTTAGGTTTGAGAGCGGGTTGGGATATTAAAACCAATGAAGGTGACGGAAATTCATCAACACCACGATATAAAAATATGTGGTATCAAGCAACGGTAGGTTATAAATTTTAATTTGATATTGCCTTAAAAAAATGAAAGCGTCTCGAGAGGGGCGCTTTTTATGCCTATAATTTTTCAAGCAAAACGAGTTTTCATAAAAGTCTTATACACCGGTCAAACCTTGTAACGGTTCAGCTTTCGGAATCCTATTAGCGATGTAAAACAAAAAAAATAGCAATGTTAATTTAAGTCTTTGAACGATATAATGAATTTTGCTCCCTCATCAACTTTGCTTTCTACAATTATGTTGCCTCCTAAACTGGTAATGTGATTGTAAACTAAATATAGTCCAATGCCTTTGCTGTCAACATGATTATGAAATTTTTGGTGCAAACCAAAAATTTTGTCTTTTACGACATCCATATCAAATCCAAGTCCATTATCGGAAAATATTAATTGA
>JAYVIK010000093.1:0-15818 GCA_043770265.1 Flavobacterium sp.
CATCGAATAATCGATGTAAGCTGATTTCATTTCATCTTCAATGTTAATGGGAATTAACTTTTCTCCTTCAGACATAAGTTGTAATATTTAATAAATTTAATTTAATTTCAAAACGTGCTAATATACATCATTCCGATGTTTTTATGCAAATAATTCTGTACTTATTTCAATGATTTATTAACAAAATGAACTTTTTTTTTAGTTAATAAATTATACAAGATTTAACATTTATTTGTTGTTTTTTTTGTCAATTAGCTGACATAACTTCATAAGAGGAATGGTTTTTGTTTTTGAAACAAGAATTTACTAAATTTACATCAACAATACAAGATAATATGGATGATAATTTTTCACCAAGAGTAAAAGATGTTATTACTTATAGCAAAGAAGAAGCGTTGCGTTTGGGACACGATTTCATTGGTACCGAACATCTTATGCTCGGAATTTTGAGAGATGGAAACGGCAAAGCAATAAATATATTGAATAATTTAGCAATAGATTTAAACCAATTGCGAAGAAAAGTAGAGATTCTAAGTCCGGCAAATCCAACTATGGATTTGAGCAACGAAAAGAAAAATCTTCACCTAACAAGACAAGCAGAGCGCGCATTGAAAACCACTTTTCTAGAGGCAAAAGTGTTTCATAGCAACTCAATCAGTACCGCGCATCTACTATTGTGCATCCTTAGAAATGAAAACGATCCCACAACCAAGCTACTTAATAAGCTAAATATTGATTATGATGTAGCCAAAGAACAATACCTAAATATGACACCATCCGAAGAAAATTTTATCGAAAACTTACCAAAAAACGACGCTTACAATGAAGATTCAGGACAAGATGACAGTCTAAAAGAAGGAAGTTTTAATAATCCAGCCAATAAATCCAACAAAAAATCGAAGACTCCAGTTTTGGATAATTTTGGGAGAGATTTAACAGAAATGGCCGAAGAAGGAAAATTAGACCCCGTTGTAGGACGTGAAAAAGAAATTGAACGTGTTTCTCAAATTTTAAGTCGTCGTAAAAAGAACAATCCGCTACTTATTGGAGAGCCTGGAGTTGGAAAATCTGCCATTGCCGAAGGGTTGGCTTTGCGAATCATTCAAAAGAAAGTCTCCAGAATATTATTTAATAAACGAGTAGTAACTCTTGATTTGGCTAGTCTTGTTGCTGGTACAAAATACCGTGGACAATTCGAAGAACGTATGAAAGCCGTGATGAATGAATTAGAAAAAAATGATGACATCATACTTTTCATTGATGAAATTCACACCATTGTAGGTGCTGGTGGAGCAACTGGTTCGCTTGATGCTTCAAATATGTTCAAACCCGCTTTAGCAAGAGGTGATATACAATGTATTGGTGCCACAACTTTAGACGAATACCGTCAATATATTGAAAAGGATGGCGCTCTCGAAAGACGATTCCAGAAAGTAATTATCGAACCAACTTCTGTCGAAGAAACCATTACGATTCTGAACAATATTAAAGACAAATATGAAGACCATCACAATGTAACTTATAGTCCAGAAGCTATCGAGGCTTGCGTTAAATTGACCAATAGATATATGTCGGAACGTTTCTTGCCGGACAAAGCCATCGATGCTTTAGACGAAGCAGGTTCAAGAGTTCACATTACTAATATTGAAGTTCCAGCCCAAATTTTGGAACTCGAAAAACAATTGGAAGATGTTCGCGAATTGAAAAATGCGGTAGTCAAAAAACAAAAATATGAGGAAGCAGCTAAACTTCGTGATGACGAAAAACGTCTCGAAAAAGATTTGGCAATAGCCCAAGAACAATGGGAAGAAGATTCTAAAAATAATAGAATTGAAGTTACCGAAGACAATGTTGCCGATGTTGTTTCGATGATGACTGGAATTCCTGTAAATCGAATTGCTCAAACTGAAAGTAACAAACTAGCAATTTTGCCAGAACTTATAGGAGATAAAGTTATCGGTCAACAAGAAGCTGTTAAGAAAATTTCGCGCGCCATTCAAAGAAATCGTGCCGGATTGAAAGATCCAAATCGACCAATTGGGTCCTTCATTTTCTTAGGACAAACGGGTGTCGGAAAAACTCAATTGGCCAAAGTTTTAGCTAGAGAATTATTCGATTCCGAAGAAGCTTTGATCCGAATTGATATGAGTGAATATATGGAAAAATTTGCCA
Source organism: Flavobacterium sp. (assembly GCA_043770265.1). GTDB lineage: Bacteria > Bacteroidota > Bacteroidia > Flavobacteriales > Flavobacteriaceae > Flavobacterium. The sequence continues at coordinate 2,173 of JAYVIK010000093.1, forward strand.
TTTCAAGATTAATAGGAGCGCCTCCAGGGTATGTAGGTTATGAAGAGGGAGGACAATTGACTGAGAAAGTACGTCGTAAACCCTATTGTGTAGTACTATTAGATGAAATCGAGAAAGCGCATCCTGATGTTTTTAATATGATGTTACAAGTTTTAGACGATGGTTATTTAACCGATAGTTTGGGACGAAAAATCGATTTCAAGAACACGATTATCATTATGACTTCGAATGTGGGAGCACGCCAATTAAAGGATTTTGGACAAGGTGTTGGTTTTGGAACTGCTGCCAAAGTAGCCCAAGCCGATGATAATTCGAAAAGCATTATCGAAAACGCTTTGAAAAAAACCTTTGCTCCTGAATTCTTGAATAGAATTGATGATGTGATAGTATTTAATGCCTTAGAAAAAGAAGACATCAATTTGATTATTGAAATTGAATTGAAAAAATTATACGCTCGTATCAATGATTTAGGCTACCAACTAGTTCTTTCTGACAGAGCCAAAGCATTTATTGCCGACAAAGGTTTTGACAGACAATTTGGTGCCAGACCACTCAAAAGAGCCATTCAAAAATATGTAGAAGATGCACTTGCTGAAGAAATTATTACTTCTAAAGTGGGAGCTGGCGATGAAATTTATATGGATATTGAAGATGAAACTTCACAAGAATTATCTGTTAAAATTCAAAAAGCAGGAGAACCTACAAATTAATTCGGTTTTATTAATAGTAATAGCCGCGAGTTCGCTAGTTTCAAAAATTGATACTTGAAATTAATGAATTTGTGGCTTTTTTTTGTAAACTTAGTATTGAATGAATTGCAGTCCTATTGATTTTATAATATTAACCGTAACTTAACATTCAAAGTACTCGATTCGATATATATTTACAATTGATTTAGTTTCTATACAAACCACATTTATGTTACAAAGCAAAATTATTTTAGGCAGTGAAGAATGGTGCGCACTCCCTGAATTAGGAATTCCTTCCATCAAAGCTAGAGTCGATTCTGGTGCAAAAACTTCGGCTTTACATGCCAAAAATATTGCTCCATTTATCAAAGAGGGACAGAATTGGGTCAAATTTGACATCAATCCAATTCAAAATAATGTAAAAACTATTATTCATTGTGAAGCTCCTTTGGTGGATAAAAGAATCGTAAAAAGTTCAAGTGGATTTAGAGAACAACGCTACGTTATTCAAACTTCATTAGAAATTGGAAATTCAACTTGGATTATTGAAATGACTTTGACCAATCGAGATTCGATGGGTTTCCGAATGTTATTGGGTCGTGAAGCTATGAGCGGAAGGGTTTTAGTCGATCCAGAAAAACAATATCTCTTGGGTCAAACTTCCAGTGATAATTTAAATGAAGTCTATAAAAATGCTGTAAAAACAAGTTCTGGTTTACGCATTGGATTATTGGCTAGCAACCCCGAATTGTACAGCAATAAGCGAATTATGGAAGCGGGTGAAGTGCGAGGACACAAAATGCACTTTTTGAATATCAAGGAATGCTATATGAAACTAGATGCCAAAACTCCAGAAATTCATTATCGTGGTGGCATTATTTTAAATCAATTTGATGCTATAATTCCAAGAATTCGACCTAGTATCACTTTTTATGGTTGCGCTTTGACAAGACAATTCGAAGCTTTGAATGTTTTTTGTTTGAATTCATCGACAGCAATAACCCAATCCCGAGATAAATTATTCTCTTTACAATTGCTGTTGCAAAGCGGCATTGATATTCCAACAACGGGTTTTGCCAATTCTCCTTTAGATACTAATGATTTGATAACAATGGTCGGAGGACCACCATTAATCGTGAAATTACTCGAAGGAACTCAAGGTAAAGGAGTTGTTTTGGCCGAAACCAAAAAAGCAGCAGAAAGTGTTATCAATGCCTTCAAAAGTTTGAACGCTAATATATTAGTTCAGGAATTTATCAAGGAAGCCAACGGAAAAGACCTTCGATTGTTTGTAATTGACGGAAAAGTCGTAGCAACCATTCAAAGAGAAGCATTGCCGGGCGAATTCCGAGCTAATATTCACCTTGGTGGAACGGCATCAGTTATAAAACCCACTGCCGAAGAGAAAAAAATAGCCATTCGAGCCGCCAAGGCAATGGATTTGAAGGTCGCTGGCGTGGATATTATTCGTTCTACAAAAGGTCCTTTATTACTCGAAGTAAACTCTTCGCCGGGACTCGAAGGAATTGAAAGTGCCACTAATAAAGACATTGCAGGCGAAATGATTTTGGCTATCGAAAAGAATTTTAAATTGAAACAGTAAAAGACGTTTAAATACTTTTTATAAAAACAAATAGATTTAAAAGGTTATTTGGGACTAATTCCTCTCTTAAAATAGGATTTGTATTTCTTTTAACACAAATATTTTATATCTCAAAATAAAAAAGGTTTCAGAAATTGCTCTGAAACCTTTTTTATAGTTAAAATAGTTTTTACTAAAACGCATAACGGGCATTAAATCCAAATCCACCCCCATTAAATTCTGTATCCTCTAATATCCATAGCGTAGGTCTCCAATCCAAACCTAAAACAATAGGAACTTCTTTAAAACGGTATTCTAAACCAATTTCGCCGCTAGCTCCTATAAAAGCATCAGGAGTTCCAAAAAGCAAAGATGGTCCCACTCCGACATACCATTTCAGCGCTTCACCATCTACAGGTTTGTATAGAAAATCCCAAAGTGCTTCAATACCTACACCGGCGTCTCCAAAAGAAACATCAGCGTGGACTCTGCTAAATTTTCCAAGGGCGAAAACCCCATCCACAGCGGCACTACCACCTACGACATTGCCTAAACGGAAACCAATTTCCTGAGCGTTTACAAATTGACAAGCACAAAATAGTGCGAACATTAAAACGATTTTTTTCATATTTTTTGTTTTTTTTGGTTACAACAAATATATAACTTCTGTATATAAAAAAAATTATATGTGAATTCAATGTTTTTTCTGAACGATTAATTATTATTCAGACATCTTTGAATGTGCCTAATAAACAAAATGCAATAGAGCTAAAATTCAGTAGATTGAAATCGGTTTTTCAAAACTTAGCACTTTAAACTTTTGAACTTTGAACTAAAATATTATATTTGTTCAAAACTAATTATAATGGCAGGAAATAGTTACGGAACTTTATTCAGATTAACAACATTTGGCGAATCTCACGGAGAAGCTTTAGGCGGAATAATTGACGGATGTCCATCAGGAATCACACTTGATTTTGAGGCCATTCAAATGGAAATGTCAAGAAGAAAACCGGGTCAATCAGCGATTGTCACCCAGCGCAAGGAACCCGATGATGTGCAATTTTTATCTGGAATTTTCGAAGGAAAAACTACAGGAACCCCTATCGGTTTTATTATTCCGAATACCAACCAAAAATCGGATGATTATTCGCATATAAAAGACAACTACAGACCCAGTCATGCTGATTATGTGTATGAAAAAAAATATGGCGTTCGTGATTATCGCGGAGGCGGAAGAAGTTCAGCTCGTGAAACAGCGAGTAGAGTAGTGGCGGGAGCGGTTGCAAAACAAATGTTGTCGGGCATAAAAATCAATGCTTATGTATCTTCTGTTGGGCCTATTTTTTTAAAAAAACCTTATCAAGATTTAGATTTTTCTCAAATAGAAAGTAATCCTGTACGTTGTCCAGATGAAAAAATGGCTGCGGAAATGGAAGAATACATTCGGGTAATAAAAAAACAAGGTGATACCGTTGGAGGCACCATAACTTGTGTCATTCAAAATGTACCAATTGGTTTGGGCGAACCTGTTTTCGATAAATTACACGCTGAATTGGGCAAAGCGATGCTTTCGATAAATGCGGTAAAAGGTTTCGAATTCGGTAGCGGTTTTTGTGGAGCGAAAATGAAAGGAAGCGAACACAATGATTTATACAATCCGGATGGAACTACAAGAACCAATCTTTCGGGAGGAATTCAAGGTGGAATCAGCAACGGGATGGATATTTATTTCCGAGTAGCTTTCAAACCGGTGGCAACTATTATGCAAAAACAAGAATCGCTTGACAATACAGGAAATATCTCAGAAATGCAAGGCAAAGGGCGTCACGACCCTTGTGTTGTACCCCGTGCTGTGCCGATTGTCGAAGCTATGGCTGCTATTGTTCTTGCCGATTTTTATTTATTAAACAAAACTTATTTATAATAGTTTTAGTGTTCGGTTTGTTGTTGTAAACTGCAAACTATAAACTGCAAACTATAAACTACAAACAATAAACAATAAACAATGACCCAAGCCGAAACCAAAAAAACCTCCTTTTTAGGAAATCTGACTGTTCAAATTGTTATCGCCATGCTTTTAGGAGCATTCTTGGGTATTTATGTTCATAATAATTATGATATTGCTTTTGCCAAAGAATTTAGCGATAAGATAAAAATATTGGCTACCGTTTTTATTCGTTTGGTGCAAATGATAATTGCCGTTTTGGTATTTAGTACATTGGTTCCTGGAATAGCAAAGTTGGGCGATATAAAAACCGTTGGACGAGTAGGAGGAAAAGCTTTAGGCTGGTTTTTTAGTGCGTCTTTAATTTCACTTTTGATAGGATTATTTTGGGTTAATGTTTTAGAACCCGGAGTTGGGCTTAACTTATCCAATATTGATTTATCTGCTGCTGCAGAGGTAACAGGAAAAACTCAAAGTTTTTCGATCCAAAGTTTTATTGAACACATTATTCCCAAAAGCATTGTAGAAGCTATGGCGAATAATGAAATTATTCAAATCGTTATTTTCTCTATCTTTTTCGGATTAGCTGCAGCTTCAATTGGCAATTATGCAAAACCGGTAACTCATGCTATTGAAGTATTATCGCATATTGTACTCAAAATGGTGAATTATGTGATGAAGTTTGCGCCAATGGGGGTTTTTGGTGCGATTGCAGGCGTTTTTGCTATCAAAGATTTAAACGAATTGGTTCTTACTTACATTAAATTTTTCGGATCATTTTTGGTAGGAATCGGATCTTTATGGGTTTTTCTATTAGCAGTAGGGTTTCTTTTTCTTGGCAAAAGAATGAAAACTTTGTTGAATCATATAGTTGGGCCGTTGATTATTGCTTTTAGTACAACGAGTAGCGAAGCAGTTTTTCCAAAACTAACTGAGGAATTAGAGCGTTTTGGTATCAAAGACAAAATTGTTGCTTTTATGCTGCCTTTGGGGTATTCTTTCAATTTAGATGGCAGTATGATGTATATGACTTTTGCTAGTTTGTTCATCGCTCAAGCTTATGGAATCCATTTAGATATGGGAACCCAAATGACGATGCTTTTAGTCTTGATGCTTACCAGCAAAGGGATAGCAGGAGTTCCAAGGGCTAGTTTAGTTATTGTAGCCGCCACTTGCGGAATGTTTGATATTCCAATTGAAGGGATTGCTTTGATTCTTCCAATCGACCATTTCTGTGATATGTTTAGAAGTGCAACCAATGTTTTAGGCAATGCATTAGCAACATCAGTTGTCGGAAAATGGGAAGGTGAAGATTCGGTTTAGAAATAGTACTTTAAAGCGAGACTAAATCGAATTTGAAATCGTTACAAAAAAAAGAGGCTTGCTTGTTTATTAGCACTCTATTTAAATTTTTTACTAAAATTACAATCTTAAATTAGTTATTCTTAATTAAACTTCAAGGGCTAAGTATTTGAATTTAGATTTATTAATTGAATTCATTTTTAATTTTTAATTTCCTCTAAATGTTTTTTATAGTGCTAATAATGAATTCTGTAGAGAGAGGTTTTGTAATATAGTCAACAAAGCCTGAATTGATGCATTTTTCTTTTTCATTACTAGATGCAAAAGCTGTTTGCGCTATGATTTTTATTTTAGTATTCATTTTCAGAATTTCTTTAGTAGCCTTATAGCCATTCATTTCAGGCATGTTGAGATTCATTAATACAAGGTCAATGTTTTTATTTTCTGAAAAACATCTCACAGCTTCCACTCCATTATTGGCAAATATGATTTTAGATTTATAGTTTTTTATTACTTCTCGGAAATAGAACCGAATTAATTCTTCATCTTCAGCTATTAAAATGGTCTTATTTTTTAAAATGGAATCAAAATTAGGAGATAGAAGTTGCAGTTTTGATTCATCATTATCTTTGTTTTCGATTACTTCCTTGAATGGAAATATAAAATAAAATTGGCTTCCTTCACCTAGAATAGAATCTACAAAAATAGACCCGCCCATCATACTAACTATTCCTCTACAGATTGCTAAACCTAAACCTGTACCGCCGTATCCAGCTGCATTTTCGTAATTTAATTGTTTGAAACGTTCAAATATCTCGTCTATTTTATCTTTTGCAATTCCAATACCTTGATCTTTTACATAAGACTAGATCTCCGAGTTTTCTATTTCAAAACCAAAAGTAATAGTGCCTTTATCTGAAAATTTTAGCGCATTGTTAAGTAAATTAGAAACAACTTGCCTTAATCTTGAAGCATCTGTTTTGATAACTAAAGGAAGCGAACTGCGGTGATTGATGAACATCAAAAAAATAAAAGCAGTGTGAATAAACGACAAAATCGGGTAGCTGGTTTTTGAATGGAATTTTGTGCTAACTCCATTGTATAATTGGTATGAATTAAATAAAGGTACACTCTACATCAAACCGCACAAGGAATCCATTCATGATTTAATAAATTTTTCATTTATAGGTAGAAGACAACAACACATGCAATTTGCGGTATCAACAAAGTTGAGTTTTATTTTGGCCAATGCTTTGCAAACAGTGGGTTTAGTTGCATTCCAAAACGAAAAACATTATTTGTTATTAGGGAAACACTTGAATTCTGAAAGTAAAGTTGAGGTTTTTTTAGAAGAAACCGCCACAACAATTAATAAAAGAACACCAACTATTCTTTCCAAAAAAGAATTAGATGTTAAATCTAAAGACCTGTATTTAAAGATTGAAGGCAAGAAACGCTATTATGATTTCTATTACAAGACTTCCCAGAAAGGGGAATGGATGCTTTTGGCAAAAGATATTGATGCGGTTATTTTAAGTACCAATAAAGTAGGTGGTTTTGTGGGAACTTATTTAGCTATGTATGCTGCAGAAAATCATTTTGGAACCCTGAATTAATTGATAAAAAAATATTTAAAATTCTTTATAAATATTTTTTTATATTGAAATAATTATTAATTTAGCATACCGGAACAGAACAGTACGGATTATGAATGAAAAGAACTTTGCTTTTAATATTAATCACGAAAGTGATATTCCAAAGTACAAGCAATTAGTGAATTCAATTAATAATGCTATTGCTAAGAAGCTTTTAAACAATGGTGATTTACTGCCTTCGGTGAATAGTCTTTGTAAAGAAAACAAACTTTCTAGGGATACGATATTCAAGGCCTATTCGATTTTGAAAGAGCAAAGAATTATCGAATCGGTTCCCAACAAAGGGTATTATGTGGCCCGCGCTACTCGAAAAGTGCTTTTGGTTTTAGACACTTTCAAGGCTTATAAAGAAGTTTTGTATTATTCGTTTGTAAATAATTTGCCCTATAATATCATTACAAATGTGCAATTTCATCATTATAACATAGATAATTTAAAAACTATTATAAATTATAGTATTGGAAAATAGTACAAATATGTGGTGATGAATTTTGACCATAAAGATGTGGCTTCTGTCTTGACTACTATTTCTAATGATAAGCTCTTGTTGATTGATTGGAATATTTATTCAAAATCGAAGAATAATTATGTGTTTCAGGATTTCGGAAAAGCATTTTATGAATCCTTGAAAGAGGCTTTAGATTTGTTTAGAAAACACAAAGCAATTCATTTTGTGTATCCAAATTTCACTAATCACCCAATAGAAACGGTTGCCTTTTTTAAAAAATTTTGCAATGAATTTGAGTTTAAATACAAAATTATTACCGATCCAAAGGAGTTTAACATTGAAAAAAACATTGCTTATATAGGGGTTAGCGATATGATGATTGGAGTGTTTTTGGAACAATGTCGAGAGAAAGATTTTGAACCCGGAAAAGACGTAGGGTTTTTATCCTATAATGAAACGCCGATGAAAAAAATTATTTACAAAGGAATTTCAGTGGTTACGACAGATTTCAAGGAATTAGGAACTAAAGGTGCCGAATTTATTACCAAAGATGAACCGATGCAGTATTATGTATCGACAAAATTAATATTAAGAGAATCATTATAAATTATGTATTACATTGGATTTGACATAGGTAGCTCTTCAGTGAAAGTGGCTATCGTAGAAATTGCAACGGGAAAAAGCATTGGAGTAGTCCAAGAGCCAGAAACCGAAATGAGCATGCTAGCTTTAAAAAACGGTTGGGCAGAACAAAAACCAGAAGATTGGTGGCAACATTCTTGCAATGCAGTGGCGAAATTGAAGAAAAAATTCAATATTTCTAGAACACAAATAAAAGGAATAGGGATTTCGTATCAAATGCACGGATTAGTTTTGGTCGATGCAGCAGGTCAACCTTTGCGAAAATCAATAATTTGGTGTGACAGTAGAGCTGTTGAAATAGGAAACGAAGCTTTTTCAACTATTGGTGAAGAAATATGTACCGAACATTTGCTAAATTCTCCTGGAAATTTTACCGCATCAAAGTTGAAATGGGTTAAAGAAAATGAACCAGAAATTTACAGTCAGATACATAAATTTATGTTGCCGGGTGATTTCATTGCTTATAAATTATCCAATGTAATGAATACCACAATCTCAGGATTATCTGAAGGGATTATGTGGGATTTTAAAAACGATACTTTCGCTAATTTCTTGTTTGAGCATTATGGCATTTCCAATGAATTGGTTCCAGATATTGTAGATACTTTTTGCATCCAATCTAAGGTAGATGCAACAGGAGCCGAAGAAAGCGGCTTGGAAGAAGGAACGCCCATATTTTACAGAGCAGGCGACCAACCTAATAATGCACTTTCGTTGAATGTTTTCAATCCAGGCGAAGTGGCTGCAACAGGTGGAACATCTGGAGTTGTTTATGCAATGACCAATAGTTTGTCCGTAAAAGAAAGTTCGCGAGTGAATAATTTTGCCCACGTTAACTATAAGAAAGGCGAAGAAGCTAGAATTGGAAAATTATTGTGCATCAATGGTGCTGGGATTCAATACCGTTGGTTGCTAAATAATCTTTCAGTTTCTTCTTATGAAGAAATGAATAACCTCGCTTCGGATATTCCAGTAGGTTCTGATGGGGTTTGTATGATTCCATTTGGAAACGGAGCTGAGCGAATGTTGAATAATAAAGACATTGGAACCCGATTGGTCAACATCAATCTGAACAATCACGGCAAAGCTCACATTTGTCGAGCAGCATTAGAAGGAATAGCTTTTTCATTCGTTTACGGAATGGAAATTATGAAATCCGACGGTATCGAAGTGAATGTAATGCGAGCCGGAAACGATAATTTATTCCGTTCCGATATTTTTTCGAATACCGTGGCAACACTTATTGGTCACGAAATAGAAATCTACAATACCACGGGAGCCATTGGCGCAGCAAGAGCTTCAGGACTTCACGAAGGGGACTTTGAAACTTTCGGAAAATACATTACCGACAATGATCACGTGATGACTTATATGCCTTTTAAAGACAAACAACCGTATTTAGAAGCGTACCAACTTTGGAAAAACGAATTAGAATTAATAATTAACAAATAAATAAAAATGGCAACTTTAGGCAACAAAGAATACTTTAAAGGTATTGGCGAAATTAAATTTGAAGGCGCGGCATCAGATAATCCATTAGCATTCAAATATTACAATCCAGATCAAATCGTAGCTGGAAAAACAATGCGTGAGCATTTTAAATTTGCCATCGCATACTGGCACACTTTCTGCGGACAGGGTTCTGATCCATTTGGACCTGGGACACAAAATTTTACTTGGGATCAATCATCCGATGCAGTACAAGCAGCGAAAGATAAAGCAGACGCAGCATTTGAATTCATTACAAAAATGGGATTTGGTTACTATTGTTTCCACGATTATGATTTAATTCGTGAAGGAGCTACTTTTGGAGAATCAGAAAGTAGATTGGCAACAATTACCGATTATTTGAAAGAAAAACAAGCGGCTTCTGGCGTAAAATTACTTTGGGGAACTGCTAATGCTTTTTCAAATCCACGTTATATGAATGGTGCTGCTACCAATCCTGATTTTAACGTAGTGGCAAGAGCAGGTGGACAAGTAAAATTAGCCTTGGACGCTACAATTGCCTTAGGTGGTGAGAATTATGTTTTCTGGGGAGGTCGTGAAGGATATATGTCATTGTTAAACACTGATATGGGTAGAGAATTGGATCATATGGGACAATTTTTGAGAATGGCACGTGATTATGCTCGTGCACAAGGATTCAAAGGAAACTTCTTCATCGAACCAAAACCTATGGAACCAATGAAACATCAATATGATTTTGATTGCGCTACAGCCATTGGATTTTTACGTGCACAAGGTTTAGAGAATGATTTCAAAATGAATATTGAAGTGAATCACGCCACGCTTGCGCAACACACATTCCAACACGAAATTGACGTGGCTGCACAAGCAGGAATGTTAGGAAGTTTAGATGCCAATAGAGGGGATTATCAAAACGGATGGGATACAGATCAATTTCCGAACAACATTCAAGAAACTACCGAAGCAATGTTGGTATTCTTGAAAGCTGGAGGTCTTCAAGGTGGTGGAGTTAATTTTGATGCTAAAATCAGAAGAAACTCAACCGATATTGAAGATGTTTTCCACGCACACATTGGCGGAGCAGATACTTTTGCAAGAGCTTTGTTGACTGCGGATAAAATTATTACTTCATCAGCTTACGATAAATTGAGAACAGCACGTTACAGCTCATTTGATGCTGGAAACGGAAAATCTTTTGAGGAGGGTAAATTATCTATGCAAGATTTATACAAAATTGCACAAGAAAATGGAGAATTGTCTTCTACAAGTGGCAAACAAGAATTATTTGAGAATATCATAAATCAATATATATAAGAATTAGTTTGGGGGCTTGTTTTATACTTTTAAAGTTTTAACAAGCCCTTCTAATTTTATACTATATCCTCATTACACAAAATCTCTTCATTATCTTAATCAGAAAACCAATCTACTTTGTAAAATTTACTGATATTAAGGAGGTGTTTACAAGAAAATCGATCTTGTTTTTACTTCAAGGCTCACAAGTGTTTGCTCCCGCAAATTGTTTAACGTTTCGAAAAACAAAATCTATTTGAAATCTAGCTTTGTAAAAGTTTAGTATTTCCAAAGTTTCTTGTTTTACATTAGTTGAGAAATATATTTTGTTGCCATTATTTTGTCACCTTTTAAATAGTTCACAACCGCTATTTTTATTTTTGGTGAAATAAATTAGCGTAATAAAGCAAGCAAAGAATTTGTGCTAGGAATGCTTTTAGTACGAGCAATTTTACGCATCGGATAAAATATTTTTTACATAATTATAGCGTATCTTTCTTCAAAAAAAATCTATATCTTTTTTGCAATTTTCATTAAGTATGTAAGTTTTAGCAAAAAGCAATTAATTTAAACCTTGGATTCAAAAAAACTTAAATTTGAATTATTAAGAAAATACTAAGAAAAACAAATAGCATTAAACACATTCAAGCCGCATTCATTTTTTTTTATTATCTAATGATGTAGAAGTCATTTAAACTTTTCCCATCTACTAAAAAATTTGCCTTTTGCACCCACTTTTTGCCTTTTTTTCGTTCCGTAGTCCAGCTATGCAACTTAAAAAAGACTTCAATTGGCTACAAAAATCTAACTTTTAGCTAAAATGCCAAAAGTTTAAATCACTTCATAAAATAACGTATACCAAATTACTATCTTTAGAGTTGGTACGAATCCTGTTATCCAAACAATTTTAAAGCTATCAGTTTAAAGTGAGTAAAAGCCTGATTTGTCGACGTCCATTTTTTTACGCCTCAATATTGGAAAAAAGATGTTAAATATTGCTGCAATCGTATTCATCTTTCTGATTTGATGCTATTTAGTTTTTGAATAGTACAAATGACCTATATATTAGATACAAATGCCCCATTTATCGTTTGATTGGTTAATTATATTTACATTTAGTAAATTTGGCAGTTAATCAACTTAATTTTAAGCCAAAACTTTAAGGAATAGTCAAAGTTAGTATAACTTATAATTACCCTTTAAGGCAAAATTGAATGTAACTAAACAATTGGGATAGTAGTTTATTCAAGAAAAGACACAATAAAAAATACATAAGTATTTTATTAAAATACAGCATCAACCCATACTAATGAAACGATACTAATGAAACTATTGAAAACAAAAAGAACGTTTATTTTAACTGTTATCTTTTTAACTACCTTTTATAATGCTTTTAGCCAAGACTGGAGAAGCGAATTGTATCCATACAATTGGAAACCTGGCTTTGCCAAAGACGGGAAATTCATTCAGGATTTTTCCTATGCAGGGTATCGTAAGGGGGAGCAACCTATACCATTCATTACCAATAACATTGTAGATGTAACGCAAGCCCCTTATAACGCTGATAAAACAGGCACAAACAATGCCACAGCAGCAATACAAGCAGCCATAGATTATGTCTCTGGGCTTGGCGGTGGCGTAGTGTTTCTGCCGGCAGGAACCTATAATGTTCAGCCGAATGGCGCTAGCACAAGCGCCTTAACTGTAAAAAGCGATGGCGTAGTAATAAGAGGTGCTGGTGTAGGTCAGACTATGATATTAAATACCCAAACTAATATGAGGACAAAAAGCATTATCAACTTCGAACCTTCAACAGATGCCGACTGGTATGCTCCTGCCGGAACACCAGCACCGTTAGTCCAAAATGCTGTTGAGCACGATGTCACTGTTTTTGTAGCAAATGCTAGTTCTTTTTCAATTGGCGACAGAGTTACTTTAACCTCAGATTTAACAGATGAATGGATTGCTGAGCACAATATGACGGGCTTATGGAACGATACAATGCCTGGCGTGGCATTTGCCCGAACAGTAACAAGTGTAAATACCGCTACTAATTCAATTACAGTAGATATTCCTGTTCGTTATTATCTGAAAACACGTGACAATGCTCGTCTTTACAAGGTTAACAAACCCATTACAGAATGTGGAATAGAATCCTTATCGATAGGTAATTTGCAAAATAATAAAACAGGATGGGGCGACGATGACTATGCCGTTCCGGGAACGGGTGCATTTGAAGTACATAATTCACATGCCATAAAAATGACTAATGCTGAAAATTGCTGGATGAAAAATGTAGCCACATTTAAGCCAGCTGCCAATACGTTAGATATTCACGTTTTATCTCATAGTTTTCGAATGGTACAGTGTCGCTTAATCACTGTGGAGGCCTGCGATTTTATGAAACCGCAATACGAAGGTGAGGGTGGAAATGGATATATGTACATACTAGAAAGTAATGATTGTCTCATCAGGGACTCAAAAGCAACAAGTGCGAGACATAGTTACTCTTTCAGACTGGCCAGTAGTAATGGAAACGTAATTTATAATTGTTTGAGTAAGGATCCTAGATTAGCGTCCGATTTTCACATGTGGTTTAGTATGACAAATTTATTTG
>JAYVIK010000094.1:0-2021 GCA_043770265.1 Flavobacterium sp.
ACACATCTCATTATTAATCCAAAAAGAGATAGTTAAAGACAGAAAAAGTATGGAATAAAAATACATTAATTGCTATTTACTGTTTAAACTTTGTTCGAATAAAGTTACGTCCATAGCTTCTTTTACGTCATAATCGCCAATTTTTGTTCTGCGCAATGCTATTAAATGTGCGCCAGAAATTATGGCTTTGCCAAAATCAAAAGCTAAGGAGCGAATGTAAGTTCCCTTACTGCAAACGACTCTAAAATCGACTTCTGGAAGCGCGATTCGTGTAATTTCGAATTCGTGAATGGTTGTTTTGCGAGTTGCTATTTCTACAGTTTTTCCAACTCGAGCATATTCATAAAGACGGATTCCGTCTTTTTTTATGGCCGAAAAAATAGGTGGTTTTTGGTCAATTTCTCCCAGAAATTGTTTCACGGTTTCGAGAATCAAGGATTCATCAATATGTGATATATCGAAAGTTTGGTCTATTTCGGTTTCCAAATCATAGGAAGGTGTGGTTGCTCCAAGGTAAAAAGTTCCAGTATATTCTTTGGCTTGCCCTTGAAGCTCCGTAATTTTTTTGGTAAATTTCCCAGTGCAAACTAGCAATAATCCGCTTGCCAATGGATCTAAAGTTCCTGCGTGTCCAATTTTGAATTTCTTGGAAAGCCCCATTTTATTGATTAAAGCATATTTCATTTTATTGACCGCTTGGAACGAAGTCCAATGCAACGGTTTGTCAATTAAGATGATTTGTCCGTTCAAGTAATCTTCGGCAGACATTAAATTACGGTCAAAGGATGAATGAAAAAGTGAATCGCCAACAATACAATTCCTGCAATAATTCTATAATATCCAAATACTTTAAAACCGTGTTGGGTCAAAAACCCAATAAAAGATTTAATGGCTAGAAGCGCCACAATAAAAGCTACGATATTACCAATAATCAAAATGTTGATTTGATTATCAGACAAAACAAGACCTTCTTTATAATAATCGTAACATTTTTTAATTGTTGCGCCAAGCATTGTTGGTACAGCCAGAAAAAATGAAAATTCAGCTGCAGTTGTTCGAGATAATTTTTGGGACATTCCGCCCACGATGCTTGCTCCACTTCTGGAAACTCCCGGAACCATTGCTAAGCATTGGAATAATCCAATTTTAAAAGCTTGACCGTAACTGATTTCATTAGATGTTTGAATTGCTGAAGAATTTGTAAACCAATCATCAACTTTCAATAAAATTATTCCACCAATCAAGAGAGAAATAGCCACAGTTAATGGACTTTCTAATAAAGCATCTATTTTTTTACTAAACAATAATCCAAAAACTACAGCAGGAATAAAGGCTACTAATATTTTGAAGTAGAAGTCAAAGGATTGGAAAAAGCGTTTGAAATATAAAACCACCACCGACAATATCGCTCCTAATTGGATTACAATCGTAAAAAGTTTGGTAAATTCATCGTGTTCAATACCAAAAAAAGAAGAGGCAAGAATCATATGACCCGTCGAAGAAACTGGTAAAAACTCAGTGATTCCTTCAATAATGGCAATAATAATAGCTTGAAAAGTATTCATTTAAGCTTCTTTAGATTTTTTTAGAATTGCATAAATTGTAATCCCAAAACCAATTAAAACGGTTGTTGGAGCCAAACGGATTCTTCTAAAACTGAAAATATCTTCGCTAAAAACATTGGGATCTTCGCTTCCTCCGCCAGACATTAATAGGAATCCAAGTGTTATTACCGCAATACCAATGAGGAGAATTTTATAATTTATTTTTTCAAAAAGAAATTCGTGTTTTTGCTCTTGATTTTGTTCTTGTTTTTTCATTTTCTACTTTCTAGTATAAATCATCGGTTCTTAAATTCAAAAAGCGTTGTGTGGCAAAATAAGTGCTTATCCATGTAATTAAAACACCAATTCCAAAAACAAACAATAACACTAAAGCAACGAGTAATTTATCATCAAGAATTCCTAAATCAGGAAAATTAGTTTGCAGATAAGCTAAAACTCCTATTAGCGCGATGATGG
>JAYVIK010000095.1:0-2018 GCA_043770265.1 Flavobacterium sp.
TTGAATATCAAATTTTCTGGTATCAAATAACAGCATTTTGCCGAGTTGTCCGCCACCGAGGATTCCTAATTTAAAATTGGAAGAGAAATAGTTCATTTAGTCTATTGTGTTTAAGAATTCATCTGGAGTAAAAACTTTAAGTTCTGAAAATTTAAAATCTTTCAAATCTCTAGTTATGATACAATCCATTGTGTTTATTGATTGTGCAGCCGTAATTTGAATAGCGTCTTCGAAATCTTTATGACTGGATTTTAAGCTTTTTTTCAAAATAGATTCAGTAACGGCGATTATAGAAATGGTATCTAATAAGTCGGCAATAATGGAGCGCAATTCTTTTTCGTCAACCATCCTTTTGGCAATATAATGCATAGTAGCTATTGAATGAGACGAAGAATACATTGTGATTTTGCGTCGCTGGCAATAGTCGAAAATCGAAATTGCGTTTTTTGAAAATGGAAATCTATTAGCAACGATGTCGACCAAAATATTGGTGTCTAGAAAAATATGTTTAAAATCCATATTTATCTCTGTAATGTTCTTCTTTTACTTTGTCTTCATCAAAATCGGGAGGAAGTGTTATTCTTCCTATTAGTTTTTTTACTTTTGGATGAATCTCTGCTTCATCTTGAGAATTTGAAGTAAGATTTTCAAAATAATTTTCTACTAATTCGGATAAACTTCTACCCGTATTTTTTGCATACGATTTTGCTTTGTCTATGACGCTTTTATCTAATGATAAGGTGAGTTTTGTGTTCATATACGTAAAGTTTTTACAAATGTACGTAAATAAATTATTTCGCTTTTGAAATTTTCTTCAAAATTTCTCTTCCAACAGCTTTGTAGGCAGCAGAATGGCTAGCGTAATCCTTTTCCAAAATAATTTTTAACTCAGGATGAATCCAATCGAAATGATTTGCTAACAGATGCAAACAACGAATCGAATAGCACTTCGAAGCAACTTTAGTATCAGTTAGCAACCAGTCAAAACAAGTTTTGGTAATTTTTTGCAATTGATTTTCGGTAAGCTGAATTTCTTTTTTCTTGAAATGGGAAATAGCCAACAACATACAAATCTTTGAGAGGGCTCGAATGGCACTTTTGTCGGTTGTATTTTTGATGTTTGAACAGAAAAAATCTAAATGTTCTTGAAGCCATTCGAGTTTGTCATAACAGATTATTTCAAGAATCCAGCACGCTTTTGCTGAGTTTTTGTTTGAATCCAGAAAACAAAGACGAACTAATTCAGGAAAAAGATCAGGATTTTCAAGCAATTCACCGGCACATTTAAGCCTATTAGCCTTGTGTCCGCTTACAGAATCTAATTTTTTTTGGAATTCGGTGTCCATTAGTTACAATTTTGATTTAAAAGTACAAATCTATTGTCAATTGTCAATTTCGAAATCCCTATCTTTGCAAATTATTTTTAAAAACAAAAAAAGTGATACAACTCCACGATAAACAATTTGTTCCTTTTATTTCTGCTCAAGAAATAGACTTTGCTATTGCTAAAATAGCTGCTTTAGTTGAGGATGATTTTGCCGATGAAACTCCTATTTTTATAGGTGTTTTGAACGGGGCTTTTATGGTTGTTTCGGATTTCATGAAACATTATAAATCACCTTGTGAAGTAAGTTTCATTAAAATGGCTTCTTATGAAGGAATGGCTTCGACAAATGAAGTGAAACAATTGATAGGATTAGATAGAGATTTGACAGGGAAAACTGTTATTGTTATCGAAGATATTGTTGATACGGGTAATACTTTAGTAGCCTTGAAAGAACTATTCAAGAAACAGAATGTAAAGCATTTTAAAATTGCTACCCTTTTTTTCAAACCAGAAGCATTGGTAAACGATATCAAAATTGATTATGTTGGAATCAGAATTCCTAATAAATTCATCGTTGGATTCGGATTAGACTACGATGGTTTAGGTAGGAATTTGCCAGAAGTATATCAACTGAAAGACTAAAAGAGGTATTCGTTATGAGTTATGCGGTAAGATAAAGCGTATAACACAT
>JAYVIK010000096.1:0-2013 GCA_043770265.1 Flavobacterium sp.
GACAAGAACCCGCTGAACTAAACAAACAGGTTTTTGCACTTTTATTGCTGAATCGTTTTATTGGCGAAAATCCTTTTGCGAGTGAAAGCGGCGGAACCAACGCCGAATCCTTGGCCAGACAAAGTGTAAGCAAAATACTGTCGCAACAATTGAATGATCTCGCTGGAGATTTAATTGCTGGAATCCAATTGGAATTCGACTTGCAATCGACAGAAGATTACACTTCTGGAACTATGCAAAACCGAACCGATTTAAATGTTGGCGTTTCTAAAAAACTATTTGATGACCGAATAAAAGTTACTGTCGGAAGTAGTTTTGGCGTCGAAGGTCAAGAACGTGCCAACGAAGATGTGACCAATATTGCAGGTGATGTTGCGCTGGATTATCAACTCACAAAAGACGGGCGGTATATGGTTCGCGCCTATCGAAAAAACGAATATCAAGTGGCTATTGCAGGACAGGTTGTAGAGACTGGAGTTGCCTTCATTCTTACGATGAGTTACAACAAAATCAAGGAATTGTATCATCGAAGCGAAGAAGATAAAGCAATGATAGAGAAAGAAAAAATTCGCAAGGAAAAAGCAAAGCTCAAAAAGAAACAAGCAAAAGATAACAAACTATGAAAACGAAATATTTAAAATATTTTATAGGGCTATCCTTGTTTTTTACTTTTGGATGCAGCAACACTAGATATTTACCAGAAGGCGATTTGTTATATACTGGCAGTTCGGTAACTGTGAAAGATTCCGTTATCAAAAAGAAAGAAAAGAAAGCATTGGAGAAGGAATTGGAAGCCTTATTGCGACCAAAACCCAATAAAAAATTTCTAGGACTGCGACCAAAACTATTGATTTATAATTTAGCTGGAGAGCCTAAAAAAGAAAAAGGAATCAAGCATTGGTTGAGGACCAAGGTCGGCGAAGCGCCAGTACTTTTTAGTCAGGTCGATTTAGATTTCAATGTAGCTGTATTGAGAAATTTCACAGAAAATCGCGGTTATTTTAAAACCCGTGTCAGTGCAGATTCGACTGCCAAAAACAAAAGAGCAACTGCGGAATACACTGTATGGCCTAAAAGACAATACAAAATTAAATCCGTACAATTTCCTGTAGATTCCACAGAATTGGGAAAATCGATTGCCAGAACGAATCGACGAACTTTACTAAAAGAAGGCAATCCGTATGATTTGGAAATTATAAAACTCGAAAGAGAACGCATCGATGCAAGACTCAAGGAAAAAGGATATTATTATTTTAATCCCGATTATATTTTGGCTCAAGTAGATAGTACCAAAGGCAATTATGAGGTTAATATCAAATTAAAAATCAAAGACGAAACGCCCGAAAAAGCTACAATTGCCTACAAATTAAACAAAATTATTGTCTTTCCTAATTTTTCGATTTCCAAAGATAATGTTAGCTATAAAAAAGAGGACGTCGTTCAGTATAAAGATTTTACTATTATTGATACTGCAAATACTTTTAAACCGAGAGTTTTTGATAGAGCTTTGTATTTTAAAAAAGGAGATTTTTATAACCGGAAAAATCACAATCTATCCTTGAACCGTTTTGTAAATCTGGGAACTTTTAACTTTGTGAAAAATGAATTCAAGGTTTCCGATAGCTTGAAAAATACTTTAGACGCCTATTATTATTTGACGCTTTTGCCTAAAAAGTTTATCCGTGTCGAAGTTTTGGGCAAGACCAATTCTGCAGGATTTACCGGTTCTGAAATTAATGTAAACTGGAACAATCGAAATGTATTTCGAGGTGCTGAATTGCTGACGGTTTCCATATTTGGCGGTGCCGAATTTCAACTTTCAGGAGAAAATAAAGGTCAAAATATTTTCAAACTGGGAACAGAAACAAGTTTGACTTGGCCAAGATTGATTACACCATTCAAGATTGAAGGTTCCAGCGAATTCGTTCCCAAAACTAAAGCAACAGTTCGATATGAATATCAAAATAGGATTCAACTTTATGCTTTAAATTCCTTTAAAACATCGTTTGGATA
>JAYVIK010000097.1:0-15579 GCA_043770265.1 Flavobacterium sp.
AAATAACACTCCATAATTTTGATTCTTAATCCGAAATTTGTATTTTCGAATTTTTCTTCGACACTACAGAGTGTGTCCTGCGGATGCAGGGCACACACACACGTTTTGCGAGATTGCGAATTATGTGGTAAATTCACTTTTATCTTTCGCAAGAAATCTAGTAGTAACAGAAAATACTCGGTTACGAAGCTCGCAACCACGCAAAGCGCGGGAACGTTGTGTGCAAGTAGTCAGCCGAACTGGAAAAAATAACTGAAAAAATGAAAATAAAACTATTACTACTTTTACTAGTAACATTTATGACTGAGAATGGAAATTCACAAGTTAAATATGGTTCAAATAATGGAAAATACTTGACTATAAAAGACACTAAGGTGTATTATGAGGAGTATGGAAAAGGAACTCCTTTGCTATTGATACACGGTGCTTTTGGTGGCATCGTTCATTTTCAAAATGTAATTCCAATATTATCAAAGAAATACAGAGTTATAATTGCAGACGCACCAGGTCTTGGACGTTCAGAATATGCGAAAAATAAATTAAGTTACAACCTACTTGCTGAATATCAATCAGAAATAATTAATACACTAAAATTAGATAGTTTATATGTTTTAGGTTGGAGTGATGGTGCTGTAACAGGACTTATCCTAGCTAAAAACCGACCTGACAAAGTAAAAAAGTTAATAATTTCAGGCGGAAATTATAAATCTAATGGCGCAAAAAACTTAGAAGAATTAAAAAATTGGTCTGATACAACTTGGATTGAAAAAAACTGGCAAAATTGGGTGAATTATTACAAAAAAACTGCTTTTAAAACTAATGATTGGAAAAAATATGTTACTGAAATTAAAGATATGTGGTTTCAGGAGCAATATTTTCCGAAATCAGATTTAGAAAGTATAAAGATACCAACATTAATAACATATGGTGATAATGATATGTATACTTTAGAACACGGTATTGAGATTCACAATGCAATTAGTAAAAGTCAATTTTGTGTGATTCCAAACTGCTCACACGACGTTTTTGAAGAAAAACCAGAACTCATAACTAAAATTACTATTGATTTTTTAAGCAATAAATAATTCTACCTGCACACAACAGCTAGGGTTTCGTTGCGTGCGCAGCACGAACAATGAAACCCGTGTTGAACGGAACCGATTCCACGTCCGTTAACAATAAGGGACTGTTATAAAGTTTTGGAGAGAAAAAAGATGTTAGATACATCTTACTATGGACTTATCGACATTTAACTGATTATCAATATTTTAAATTAAAATCAGTTGCCCAGAATTATCTGTAAAAATACAAAAAAATGATTATCCACAACAATTTAAAAGTTGCTATTCACAATACAGCCACCGAAGGTTTAGTTCAACAGCGGTTTGGCAAGATTTGGGTATTAGGCTTGATTTGAAATTGGTTTTGTACTTGGAAGCTCGTGAGGACTAGTTGCAACTTGGGTTAAAACATTCAATAAACATAGAAGTAGAAAATGTGTGCAGACAAATAAGCCATTTTATTAAATCCGCATTTTATACCAAACAGATATTTAAAATAGTCCAATTTTTATTGTACTATTTTGAATACATAATCGGTTTTACTTCACTATTACATTCTTTCGGGAACCTCAATTCCCAACAATTGAAAAGCTAATGCAATCGTGTCGGCTACTTTTTTAGAAAGTTGAACTCTAAATATTTTTTTCTCCAAATCTTCTTCGCCCAAAATAGAAACCGCTTGATAAAACGAGTTGTATTCGCGTACCAAATCATAGGTATAATTGGCAATCAAAGCTGGACTGTGATTTTGAGCTGCATTTTGAATCACTTCTGGAAACAATTCGAGTTGTTTGACCAATTCTTTTTCCTTTTCGTGCAACACTTTTATCCTACTCGTAGCAGTAAAATCGAAATTGGCTTTGCGAATAATCGACTGGATTCTGGCATAAGTATATTGAATAAACGAACCCGTATTTCCTGCAAAATCAACTGATTCAGCGGGGTCAAAAAGAATTCGTTTTTTAGGATCGACTTTCAAAATGTAGTATTTCAAAGCGCCCAATCCAATGGTTTTGTACAATTTTGATTTCTCTTCGGAAGAATAACTGTCTAATTTACCTAAATCTTCAGCGATTTTTTGAGCGGTATCGGTCATTTCTTGCATCAAATCATCCGCATCGACAACGGTTCCTTCTCTAGATTTCATTTTACCTGATGGCAAATCGACCATTCCATAAGACAAATGATATAGACTTTGAGACCAATCGAAACCTAGTTTTTTCAATATTAAAAACAATACTTTGAAATGGTAATCTTGCTCGTTACCCACGGTATAAACCATTCCACCAACGTCCGGAAAATCCTTCACACGCTGAATGGCTGTTCCAATATCTTGCGTCATATACACTGCTGTTCCGTCTGAACGAAGTACAATTTTCCGGTCTAAACCTTCATTGGTCAAATCAATCCAAACCGAACCGTCTGGATCTTTTTCGAAAATTCCTTTTTCTAAACCAATTTGAACTACATCTTTTCCAAGCAAATAAGTATTGCTTTCGTAGTAATATTGATCGAAATCGACTCCTAAATTTTTATAGGTTATGGCAAATCCATCATAAACCCATTGGTTCATCATGTTCCAAAGTGCAATAACTTCGGCATCACCAGCTTCCCATTTCAAAAGCATTTCTTGGGCTTCGAGAATTATTGGAGCTTGTTTTTTGGCCTCCTCTTCTGTTTTTCCTTCAACAATTAATTGACTAATTTCAGCTTTATACGCTTTGTCGAAAGCTACATAATAATTACCAACTAGTTTATCCCCTTTTGAACCTGTTGATTCTGGAGTTTCGCCTTTCCCAAATTTCTGCCAAGCCAACATCGACTTGCAAATGTGAATTCCACGGTCGTTGATGATTTGGGTTTTATAGACTTTTTTACCCGAAGCTTTAATAATTTCAGCCACAGAATACCCCAATAAATTATTTCGAACGTGCCCTAAATGTAAGGGTTTATTAGTATTGGGCGAAGAATATTCTACCATTATCGCTTTATCTTCTTGACTTGGTGAAACAAAACCAAATTTTGCATCCTCCTTAATTTTGTTGAAAAAATTCAAATAATATTCATCAGAAATTACAATATTCAAAAAACCTGAAACCACATTAAAACCACTAACCTCAGGGACATTTTCTACTAAATAGTTTCCAATTTTATTTCCTAATTCAACTGGATTACTTTTGATAACTTTCAATAAAGGAAAAATTACCATCGTGATGTCGCCTTCAAACTCTTTGCGTGTGGTTTGAAATTCAATTTTTTCAATAGAAACATCAAATAAAGTTTGTATTGCTTTCTGTATAGAAGGTATGAGAATTTGAGATAAAGTCATTTTTTATTCATTTTAAGATTGCAAATATAGGGTTTTAAGAGAAATAATTTTTTAGAATACTGTGAAATAATAGTGCAACTTGAGCTTGCGATTCTGATTTTGAAGCTACACTTTTGGCTGTAAGAATTAAACAAATACTGTTGGTCTTAGCTATAAATTAACAAAAAACGAAAACGCAAAGAAATTATCAAAGCGTTTTCGTTTTTTTAAAACTATACGGTTAACATTCGTAATCTGAAACCTGAATCTATTTTACCACTTTATAATCACGCTTCCCCAAGTAAATCCACTACCAAAAGCAGCTAAAACCACAGTATCTCCTGATTTTATTTTTCCTTGTTCCCAAGCTTCTGTTAAGGCAATAGGAATTGAAGCTGCGGTAGTATTTCCGTATTTTTGAATATTATTGAATACTTGGTCGTCTGTCAATTGGAATTTCTTTTGAATAAACTGAGAAATTCTCAAGTTCGCTTGGTGTGGAATCAACATATCAATATCTGAAACCTGCAAACCATTGGCTTCCAAACCTTCGTTGATCACTTCGGCAAAACGAACAACAGCATTTTTAAACACAAACTGTCCATTCATATACGGAAAATAACTTTCATCATCAGGATCATTTTCTGAAATAATATCAGTAATCCAGCGACCTCCCATTCCGGGTGCCTTCACTACAAGTTCCTCAGCATGTTGCCCTTCGGAATGCAAATGGGTAGATAAAATTCCTTTCGTTACATCTTCCTCACGACTCATAACGGCTGCTCCGGCTCCATCGCCAAAAATCACTGAAACTCCTCGACCTCGATCTGTCATATCCAATCCAGTAGATTGCACTTCAGAACCAATCACCAAGATATTCTTGTACATTCCAGTTTTAATGTATTGATCTGCAACAGAAACTGCATACACAAAACCCGAGCATTGATTTCTGATGTCTAATGCTCCAACTGTTTTTAAACCCAAATCCCGTTGCACTAAAACTCCAGGTCCTGGAAAATAATAATCAGGACTTAAGGTCGCAAAAATGACAAAATCGATATCGTCATTGGCTACTCCAGAGCGTTCAAGGGCAATTTTAGCCGCTTTGACTCCCATTGAAGTAGTGGTATCCTCGCCAGGAATGATGTGTCTTCGTTCTTGAATTCCCGTTCTTTCCTGAATCCATTCATCATTCGTGTCCATTATCTTGGACAAATCATTATTAGTCACCACGTTATCAGGAACATAATAACCTAATCCTGTTATTTTTGAATGGTACATATTGTGTTGTTTTAATAAAAATTGGATAACTATTTTAAGAATCTTCTAAAATCTACCGCAATGATAAGAATAAATTTGAAATCTTCAATTTTTTCAAATATCAAAAAGGAAGTTTATTTACAAAAACTAAATAATAACAAGGCATTCGCATTTATTAATTGAATCCACCACAGAATTAATCTTTGCAATAGTAATTCCATTTACAATAATGAATTAATTAACCATTGAGAGTAATTCAAATTTAAAATTTTTAAACTAAATTTAATTCTAATGAAACAAAAAAAGGGTTTGGAACATATTCAAACCCTTTATAAAATTTACAGTTTACTGATGTAACTGCCATATAAATCTTTGAACTGATACCCTTCTGACATTCTATCTTTACTCAGTTTCTTATATTCTACCAATCCCCAAAGAATAAATTCTTTCATAAAATAGCTGTCTTCTTTTGCTAATTGTGGTTGATATTTTTTGACTAAAATTTCTAACGGAGCAATTTCGTCTATAATTTTTTTGTATTCCTCGTCCGAGCAATCGTCCAATAATTCGAAACCGCTTTCGGCAAAAAACCATTCTAAAGTATCTGTGTACGGTGTTTTTTGGTCTTGCTTTTCGAGTTTTTCTATTTTTGGAAAATAAGCGGGAAAGAAAGTATGAATCGCATCGCCAATTAAATGTTGCGCTACAATGGCAGCTCCCTCCTGCTCTCCTTCGTAAACCAATTCTACTTTTCCTGTGATGGCTGGAATGATTCCCATAAAATCAGACAATCGTAAACTGGTTTTATCAACCCCAGATTTTAAGGCACGACGTTCTGCTGTGCTCAATAAATTCTCGAAAGCGGTGATACTTAATCTTGCAGAAACACCACTTTTATTATCGATAAATTCGCTTTCTCTGGCTTCAAAACTGATTTGTTCCAATAAATCTCTAGCCAACGAAGGCACGTAAACCAAGTCACTTTGGGCAGTATCCAATTTGGCTTCTTGCTCTGTAATGGTTCTCGCAATTTTGATGGTTTCAGGATAATGCGTCAGGATTTGGGAACCAATTCTATCTTTAAGCGGTGTTACGATACTACCACGATTGGTATAATCTTCGGGATTAGCAGTGAAAATAAATTGCAAATCGAGTGGCATTCTTAGTTTGAATCCTCGAATTTGGATGTCGCCTTCCTGCAAAATATTAAACAACGCCACTTGAATTCTAGCTTGCAAATCGGGTAATTCGTTGATGACGAAAATACAGCGGTTCGCTCTTGGAATCATTCCAAAATGAATCACACGATCATCAGCATAAGACAATTTTAAATTCGCAGCTTTTATCGGATCGACATCACCTATTAAATCGGCAACAGTAACATCGGGTGTGGCGAGTTTTTCGAAGAAGCGTTCGCTTCTGTGCAACCACGAAATAGGAGTTACATCACCATTTTCGGCAATCAAATCTTTGGCAAAACGAGAAATGGGATTCAAGGGATCATCATTGATTTCGGAACCTTTCACAAAAGGAATGTATTCGTCTAATAATTCTATCATTTTACGAGCCAACCTAGTTTTGGCCTGACCGCGAAGTCCCAACAAATTGATGTTATGTCGCGATAAAATAGCACGTTCCAATTCTGGAATCACGGTGTTTTCGAAACCGTGAACGCCTTCAAAAGTGGGTTGCCCCGACTTGATTTTCTCTCGTAAATTATGACGCAATTCGTCTTTGATACTTTTGCTTTGATATCCTGAATTCTTTAATTCGCCTAGTGTTTTTATATTGTTCATTTATTGTTGTTTATGGATTATTGTTTGTTGTTTATTGAAATTGTTATTGAAATTGAAATTTAAATTGTTTATTTCGGTTTGCGTTAGGGATAGCAGCGGCATCCTTTTGTGAAGCGATAGCGGAACAAAAGATATAGCGTATAGCCCGACCCTTGTGGTAACGCCCAAAAATTATTTAATCCTCTTTTTCCGATTGGTTTCATAATCCTCGAAAATCATTTCACCCAAACCTTTTAATCCTGTGTAGAATGCTTTCCCTTGATTTGATTCAGTAAATTTATTTACAAATTGTTGCAAATACGGATCTTTGGCAATCATAAAAGTAGTGATGGGAATGTGCAATTTTCGGGCTTGTTGGGCTTCGTTGTAACATTTATCGACAATGTATTCGTCGAGGCCGTTGCTGTTCATATAATAAGTACCGTCTTTTTCGCGAACGCAACTCGGTTTGCCATCGGTAATCATAAAAATTTGTTTGTTGGTGTTGCGCTTTCTTCGGAGTAAATCCATTGCTAGTTGCAAACCTGCGACCGTATTGGTGTGATAAGGACCTACTTTCAAATACGGTAAATCCCGAATAGCGATTGTCCAAGCATCATTTCCAAAGACCAAAATATCTAAAGTATCTTTTGGATAACGGGTCGTGATTAATTCGGCCAAAGCCATTGCCACTTTTTTGGCTGGCGTGATTCGGTCTTCGCCATACAAAATCATACTGTGGCTAATGTCGATCATCAAAACCGTGCTCATTTGGGATTTGTATTGTGTTTCTTCGACCACCAAATCATTTTCGGTCAGCATAAAATCGGCTACACCATTGTTGATTTGTGCATTGCGTAAACTTTCGGTTAAGGAAATGCGTTCTAATCCATCACCAAAATGAAATTCCCGAAATTCTCCAGTATGTTCGTCTCCATTTCCAGCTTGTTTGGTTTTGTGATTGCCGCTTCCAGAACGTTTTAAATTCCCAAAAATGTTATCTAAAGCTTGCTGGCGAATCGCTCTTTCGGTTTTGGCAGTAATTCCAATTCCCGAAGTTCCATCGTCTTTGAGTTCTTCTCGGATGTACCCTTTTTTCTTTAAATCTTCGATAAAATCATCGATGGTGTAAGCGGAATCTGTGAGTTTGTACTCCTTGTCTAATTCTCGCAACCAATCGATAGCTTCATCAAAATCGCCCGAAGTATGCGTGATTAACTCCTTGAAAATAGCAAAGAGTTTCTCGAACGGAGACTGAAATGGCGCTTCGTAGGTCTTGAAATAAAATCCTTTTTTGATAGTGTTCTTCATAATTTTTAAAATTACATTATTTTAAAAAGAACCAAAGCCAAACAGATATTAATTTTTAGTTAAAAGGAAAATGATTGCAGATTTTAGATTGCAGATTTTAGATTTTTGAAGTTTTTTAACCTAACTATTCAAACTTTCCATCCACATAAAACCAACTATCATTTTCTTTAACAAAAGTCGAAAATTCGTAGTGAATTTGGTTTTGTTTGTTTTCATCCAAAAAATAGGCTTTAAACTCAACCGTATTTTCTGTAAAAGTTATGATTTCCAGTTTTTGCCATTCATTGGCTACAGCCCAATTCAAAATATCAGTTTTAGAATAGTGTTTACGCTGTAAAATGTGAGTTGTATTGAACAAATAATCCGCTTGATGTGTGCAATAAGCAGAATATCTTGATTTCATTAAGGCCAAAGCTGTTGGCGCTTTTTGAGTTCCAATGATATATTTTTGGCAACAATCCTGAAAAGGAATTGCCGAACCACAAAAACAGAGGACTGAATTATTCACCCTCTGGATTTATTTTTTGAAACAATTGATTCAGTAAAACTTGGTACTTACTGATTTCGATTAAATCTTCGTCTTCATCGGTATGATCTAAAAATTCATCGAGTTTATCGCTGATTACCAATAGTTTATTGTTGGCTGCTTTAGTGTCTTTAGCAACAATTAGATCAATAATTTCTTGTACGCCATTTTTTAATTCTTCAAATTCACTCTTTTCCATAAATTAGTTGTTTTCGGAAGCTTTATCCTCATTGAATTTCTTGACAATCAACTTCAATTTTTCTTTGCGCAACACCTTGGCAGCCTTTACTTTGTCTTGTTCTTTGTGTAACTTATCGTTGTGTATCTTGATATTTCTTTCGTTGTTTCTTCCCATTATAGTGTTCGTTTTATTTCTTCCAAAGTTTTATTGGTATGAATCAATTCTTCAATTATTTCCTTTCTCAAATCCTCTAAATCGTCATATTCAAAATATTTTGCCCAAGAAGTTAAAGTCAACAAATTCCTGATTTGTTTGATTTTTTTGGTCGTCTCAAAACTTGTTCTAAGTATCGCTTTTTGATTGTAATTAGGATTATTTTTATGCTGGTAATTGACCGTTTTTTTGCTGTAATTCGCTTCTAAATAATACAATTCTTCCTCGGTATTGTCGGGATAAAATTCGTTCCAAGCGGCATAACCTATTTTAAATTTAGAAGCTGTTTCGGGATCCAAAGGTTCCAATCGCCACTTGCTGTTGGCCAATCTTCCCCAATGATTCGACCATCGATACATACCCTTTTCAGTATAAAAATATTTACTACCCGATTTACTGTCGTATTGCACTTTTAAATTTTCAATATGGTCTGAAAGCACTTCTTGGAAAACACAAAAGGTATTTTTGAAAGAATTGGGACTTGGTCGAAATAGGTGCTCCATTTTGCAAAGATAATCAGAATGTGCAAAACTATGCAAGACAAACAATAATTGATTAACTTTGTAGCCTATATTTTTATTAAAAAAAATTGATTATGAGCAAGTCTTCAGAAGAAAAAATGATGCAAAAAGGGGTTTATACCGGAATAATAGAACAGGATGAAAACAACAACTTTTTTTGTGGCGAATATTTATTAGATTATAAAATGGCGATGGCCAATCATAAACTTGGCGATTTAATTACTATAAAATCAGTCATTGAAAATCCGAGTGACATCAACTACAACAAATATCCGAAAAAGTCTAAAAACTTTGACAAAGCGAATAATAAGCCTCAACAATAGTCGCTTTTTATAGTTTTTTTTGAGTCAAAAATTGAAAACTTAAAAAAAAGTGTACCTTTGCAAAAAATTGTCGATTTTGAAACTCTATTGAATTGGGTTCATATTAAAAGACAAGTAGTTATCTTATTTATGAAAAAAATAGTTGAATACCGTAAGTTGCTAAATGTTGATAAAACAGTAGAATTAAAAGATTTGAAAACCATTTATCGAAATGCGATGAAAGATGCTCATCCTGATAAATTTCAGGGAGATGAAGCAGGTTTGAAAGAAGCTGAAGAAAACAGTAAAAAAATTATTGAAGCCTACCACTTTTTGGTTAGCATTAATCCTGAAACTACAAAAGCGAATTTGCCCGAATATACTGAAACCATTTCAACATCAACCATTACAGATTATAAATTTGTAGAAGGTAGATTGATTATCAATTTCTCTAATGGTAGTGTTTACGAATATATTAGTGTTCCTAAAGCCACTTACGTGAAAATGGTAAACGCTGATTCACCGGGACGTTTCGCAAAAAGACATATTTTAAATTCTTTTACTTGGAGAAAAACTATTAACCAAGATTAGATTTATTTTACTCCTAATTATAATTAAACACTCTTTTTGGGGTGTTTTTTTTTGTAAATAAACGTAAGACTAAAATTGTGAACGAAGTTTATTCAATCTTGAACTCGATGCCTATTAAAAATTTATTGATAAAGCCATTTTTCTCTATCTGTGAATTTTCTATTTAATAATTAATTCTGCATTAATTATAACAAAATTTTAAGGTATTAAATTATTGATATTTTATAAATTTAAATACTTTTGCAGACTAAAATCATTTAACTTAATCATGATGAAAAAAATAATTTTATTACTATCGGCTACTGTGTTTTTAATTTCTTGTAGCAAAACCAAGTACACTATTTCAGGAACTGCAAAAGGAATTGAAAACGGCAAAACCATCATTATGGAAACACAAGATGCTGATGGTATGGGATTGATAGCTGTAGATACAGTAAAAGTGGAGAACGGAAAATTTGAAATAACAGGAAAAGCTACAGAACCTTCTTTCCACATGTTACAAGTAGAAGGAGCTAAGGAGAAATTCCCCTTCATATTAGAAAATGGAGACATTACAATAGAAATTAACAAAGATAGCATCAGCAAATCTAAAGTTTCTGGAACTTACAACAATGAAGAGTATGTAATATTCAATGCTGAACTTATTAAAATTAATAAAGGGTTAATGGATTTTCAAAAGAACAACACTGAATTGATGAATACTGCACAACAAACCAAAGATACTGTGGTGATCAACAAATTGATGAAAGAATTTGGCAAACTTCAAGAAGTAGTTGCAACTGAATCTAAAAACAAATATTCAAGTTATGCTGAAACTCACCCAAAATCATTTATCAGTGCATTAATCATTCAAGGAATGGCTAGTGATCCCTCTGTAGATTTCAAGAAAGTTGAAAAATTATACACAGGTCTTGACGAATCTTTGAAAACTACTAAACCAGGAAAAGCTATTTCATTAAAAATCAAAGAAAACAAAACCCCATCGGTTGGTGCTGGTGCAACAACTCCAGATCAAGCTCCGGTAGGAAGTAGCAAATGAAGTTCTGATTTTTCTGCTCCTAATCCAGAAGGGAAACTAGTAAGTCTGAAAGAAAGCTTAGGAAAAGTTACTATTGTCGATTTTAGGCTTCTTGGTGTGGACCTTGTAGGGCTGAAAATCCAAAAATGGTGGCGCTATACAAAGAATTTCATTCGAAAGGATTAAATATCATGGGAGTATCTTTAGACAAAGACGCTGTAAAATGGAAAGAAGCCATTGCAAAAGATAAACTGGTTTGGACTCAAGTTTCACACTTGAAATTTTGGGACGAACCCATAGCTAAGCAATATCAAGTTGAATCTATTCCTGCTCCATTTGTACTAGATGCGTCAGGAAAAATAGTAGCAAAAGGGCTCTTTGGAGAAGAACTTCGAGCAAAAATTGCAACACTTTTATCAAAATAAACTCAAAGGCTTAGCCAATATAAAAAATCTCCCTTGTGGAGATTTTTTTATTTTATTCACTACCAATACTTTAAAAACTAATCTAAAATTAAGTGTTAATAATGTTTGCAAACCTGAAAACAGTTTTTATATTTGCAACCGCTTACCATAAAACGATATGGATTTGGGGAGATACTCAAGCGGCCAACGAGGGCAGACTGTAAATCTGCTGTGTGAACTTCGCAGGTTCGAATCCTGCTCTCCCCACGACTTAAAAAAAATTACCCAAAACCCAGTAAATCTTATGATTTACTGGGTTTTTGCCTTTCTGATACCTTCAAATTGTATCCTTTTATAGGGCAATTGCATCAAAGTACTTTTCAAACCTATCGAGGGTTTGTAAATAATTTTAGCCTCTTTGATGTTTGCTTTTCCTAAATCGTTGAGAGAATCGGCTGGCAAGCCTTGCAAGGTAATTTGAAAAGTTCTCAGATCATCCATCTTGACGATACGACCCGCCGCCAAGGATTCGCATCTGGCTTGAGTCAAACCAATAATCACTCCATAGCAATCTACCCGACTCACAGTAGATCTTGAAGTCTCAAAATAAGCTAATAGGTTGAGATTGACTTCACCATTAGGCACAGCACAAGGATAGTATTTTGTTTCGGACGGTGATGCAAAATTGTTTTTCTTAGGCGCCATTTTGAAAGATACTGCCCTAAAAATTGATTGGTTAGGTTGATACAATAAGTTCGTCCTGACAAAGTTATTAAACGTTCAGGTTACTAAAACTCATTCCTATATATCTTTTACCCAAAAGATATATATGTTTGATAAAACTCAAGCTGATGATTTTAAAAATAGGTACTGACGAGTGCAAAAACAGATGGTGATGAGCTTGTTTTACTACTACTAACACGACTCACTGATAAGGAATAATAGCGCGTGAGTTCGAATGCAATGCAATTAAGTTAAGGGATTTTGTTGATTATTTTGTCATTGCTTCGCGGGTTCGTCCAGATAATTATTGGGAATCGTATCTGACGAAGGAAAAATGTCAACTAACATGGGATTGTTTTACCAGTTCGAGCAAGCTCTCGGGTCTTCCTTGGTCAGACACGAGCTCGCCGCTGCGAACGAACAAGCGAAGCAAATTTACGTGGCTACTTTATTTTTTTTTAAAGCGAATGCCCTTGCAAAGCGGAATCTTGAAATACCAATAAAAAACGAACTCGCATTTCAAACACCACCTAACCCTTCAACTTCGTTCAGGACAGGCCTAGCGGGTCTTCCCGATAAAATCAGCACAGGCTGTATTCAGCTGTTCGCAAAGTGAAGAGTTAAGATCGATGTAAACATCGGTTAAAGATTGATAACCAAGCTGTTTTAGGCGTTTCAAAGTAATGGTGTCACCCCGATCGGTCGGATAAGTAATAAACATAAAGAGCTATTTTATTTATCCGATCGATGAGTAATTAGTTCATAATCTTTTGTTTTTCTTTCAACTTCTTTTCATTAGTATCGCAAAAATCCGTCAAAAAATCACGTAAAAGCTTGTTGAATATGATGGGTTCCTCAAGATTAGAAACGTGACCCGCATTGCTAATAACGTGAATTACGGAGTCTTTGATGTGTTTTTTCATAAAACGAGATTCCTCTAATGGCGTCACTATGCCTTCTTTGCCACAAATTATCAACGTAGGAATGTGAATTGTATCCAAAATAGAACAAGTTTCGGAACGCTCAGCTAGTGCTACCAATCCTTGGGTTATTATATGTTGAGAATTAGAGAAAACAACTCGGCGCAACTGTTCGACCAAGTCCGGTTTATTGATAATGGAATCTTTGTGGAAAACATTTTTTATAAATCCTTCGTTAAAATTGGTTACCCCATACTCATTGATTTCTTTGATTGTTTTATACCGTTTGACTTTCACTTCATAAGAATCGGCAATACATTGAGTATCGCACAAAATCAATGCTTCAAAACGACTCGGAAACCGTTTCACAGCGTTAAGAGCAATAAAACCACCCATCGACAATCCGCAAATAATAACCTTTTCAAATCCTAACTTGTCTATAAATAATATTAAATCATTGGCAAACAAATCCATACCTAAAGGTGAATTCTCGTCCTTCGATTTACCAAAACCTCGAATATCACAGGCTATAACACGATGCTTGGTTTTTAAAAATTCTAATTGTTCATTCCACATCGTTTTATCAAACGGAAAACCGTGTAAAAAGACAATTGGTATAAATCCTTCTCCAAGATCATCATACGACACCTCAAAACTGTTTATGTTGACCAATAAATCATAACCTTTTGATTCTGTTTTCATGTTTTGCGTTTTATATTGAATTAAAAAAGTAATTGCTGAAGTTCAAGCAAAGTTAATTTTTGAATTGCCAAAAACCCTTACATAATTTGATTGGATAATTATAAAATTTACAGATATTTTAAAGCAAAATAATAAATAGCTAAACTAATGTGTGAATAATGGAAGTATTTTAGACAATAATCTCAAAAAAGAAGATTTGGATTATTTGTTTGAAAATGAAAATGATTTTGTGCATAATTTTCCAAATACGTCCAAACAACATTCGTATTTGAATGAACAAACTATCGAAGCCAACCGCATTCAATCCTATCGTAATACTGCGCAAACCAAATTATCGAATTGGATTCGATTTTCAAACCAAGATGTCGAGAAATTCCGAGATGGATTGACACCTGCAAGTATGGAAATTAGCGGTATTTCAGGTTGGGTTGTTCGCAATTTTTATGACAAAAAAAGTGTAATGAAAACAGATTTTAGAGACAAAAGTATTGATACCGTTATAGCACAAGTTTCGCAATCTACGGGTTGGATTGTTATTACGAGCCAAGACAGTTCGGTTGCATCATTACTAGAAACTGGCAAACGATTGCAACGAATCTGGTTGAAAGTTCGAGACAGAAACATTTCCATACACCCTATGACCCAAATTCTGGAAGAAGAAAAAACCAGAAAAATGGTTAATACATCACTTGGGATAAATGAAAATATCCAGTTTTTATTGCGAGTGGGTTATGTAGAAAAGTATTCAGATCCTGTTACACTTCGGCGTCCTTTGGATTGGTTTGTGAGAATTTGATTTTTTTGTAAAAGTGTGAATCTTACAACTTAAATAAATGATTGTGAAACTAGCACTAGTTATTAAAATCTAATTTTATACGAAATTAATTTTCTAAAAAAAGTACGACCTATCTTTTAGCAATCGCAAACACGAAGGAGTTTAAATCGCAAGAAAAAAGTATAAAAATATAAAAAAATCATAATCTAAAATTAAAAAAAATGTCAATCACAACAGCACTCAACTGGCGTTATGCCACCAAAAGAATGAATGGAACAAAAATTCCACAAGAAAAACTAGATATAATATTAGATGCCATTTCGTTAGCTCCCACTTCATTTGGGTTACAACCTTATTCGATTTTAGTCATCGAAAATGCAGCAATACTAGAAAAAATAAAACCCATAGCGATGAATCAGCCACAAATTACCGAAGCATCGGCATTGTTGGTTTTTGCAGTTTGGGATACATTGACTTTAGAGAAAATCGAGGATTATATTGCTTTAATCGCAAAAGAAAGAAATGTAACGGTTGAAAGCCTTAAAAATATGCAAGACGTTATTTCATCGCAACTCAAAAACAGCGATAGCGACAATTTTATTTGGAATTCAAAACAAGCCTATATCGCTTTAGGTTTTGCTTTAGTTGCTGCTGCGGTTGAAGAAATTGATAGCACACCAATGGAAGGATTTGATAAAAATTTACTCGACGATTTGCTACAACTAAAAGAAAAAGGTTTGCGAAGTTCGGTAATAATGACATTGGGTTACCGCAATGTTGATAACGATTATTTAGCCAATCTCAAAAAAGTGAGACGCGAAAAAGAAAAGCTTTTTATCAAAATGGAATAGAAGAATTTGCAATTAAAAAATCAATATTATGTATTACGAAAATTATCATTATTGGGGAATGAACCTTATTTGGTGGGTTGTTTGGGTTATTTTACTTTTTTGGATTTTTGCATCTCCATACCCTATTCCTGGTCAAA